>NZ_JBFTHK010000004.1:0-73481 GCF_056394205.1 Arthrobacter sp. 10T413_2
GCGGTGCCCGCAGAACCGGCACCGGTCAAGCACTCCGCCGCCCGGCGGTGAGCGTGGACGGCGTCGTGGTTCCGGGCCCGGTCGATCTGCCCGGCAGGGTGGCCTGAATGCAGCTGGCGGCCTGGGTCGGACTATGCCTGGCGGCGGCGGTCTTCTTCCGCAKGAAGGTCAGGGTGCCGACGGCGGCGGTGCTGGCCCTATGGCTGCTGGTGCCGGCCATCGGGTCCGCGACGGTCACCGGAGTGTCCTCCGGCCCGCTGTCCGTCCACGCCGCGACCTGGCTGGTGCTCTCGATTTTCCTCGTCCGGCTGTTTCACGACCCGGGCAGCCTCCGCGTGGTCCTGGGCCGGCATTTCCTCCTGTTCCTGATTCTGGGCGTGGTCATGGCGGCGGCGTTCCTGGCCACGTTCACCTCAGTCACAGGGGGTGGAATGGTGGTGCTGGTGGACCAGATCGGGGCGCCGGTGCTGTTCTTCCTGCTCCTGCTCTCCGAAGCCGTGCGAGGCGGAGGACTCGTGGTGATGCTGCGGTCCGTGCTCCTGGCACTCGTTGCGCTMGCGTGTGCCGTCGCCGTCGCGCAGTGGCTGACGGGTCGGGTCCTGTTCTACGAGTCAGGGTTCAAGACCCAGTACTGGTTCGCGAGGGACTTCGGGCGCTGGATGGGGACGCTGGACCAGCCGCTCGCACTGTCCCTCGTGATCGCGGTTGCGGCTCCGCTGGTGGCAGGCCTCACACGTCAGTGGCTGCAGGCCGGGCTGCTGGGACTCATGGCAGTCGCCGTGCTGATTTCGCAGTCCCGCGTGGGACTTGTGGCGCTGGCTGTGGGGACCGTGATGGTGGTGCTTTTTGTCCGCCGGCCCGTCTGGGTCAAGACGGTCATGCTCACGGTGATGACGGGAGCTGGCATGGCCATCATGGCGTCCCCGTTGGTGGCCGGCGTGGCGGCGCGGGTTGCCAACGACACCGGGTCCGGCGAGGCGCGGGGCGTTGCTGTGGAGTACTTCCTGGGCCGCTGGAGCGAGTTCGCCGTGGCCGGCCAGGGGATCGGTTCCAGCTTCCGGCTGGCAGCCCAGGCCGGGCTGAAATCGAGCTTCGAGAACCCCACCCTGATGTACGGCATCGACTTCGGGCTCCTGTTTGCCCTGCTCTACTTCGGTTCCATGGCCGTTATGGTGCTCCGCGGCCTGCGGACCGGGTACCCGGGTCTGGCGCTGGCCGGCATCATGGCGGTGGTGATTCCGCAAACGTACAGCTCCCTGGCCACGCGGTCCGCCGCCGGCATCGTGATCTGGACCGTGCTGGCCATGGTGGTCATCGCCACCGATGAGGCCCGGGCACGCACGGCTCCCGTGCCTGCCCCCGTGAAGGCCCCGGTCCTCGCCGCGGCGAACCTGCCGGGCGCCGGCTCGTCATGATCGGCCGGCGGCAGTTCCTGGGCCTCGCCGCCGCCGGGACCGTACTGGGTGCGGCCGGCTGCGCGGGCTGCCCCGGAAGCCCGGCGGCTGGGGCCGCTGCCCGACCGCGGCCGATGATCGTGCCGGCGGCGTCCGCGGCCGGGGACTTCGTCACGGAGGGCGCAGTCGCGGCGCCGGGGGACAAAGGGCCCTTCACGCTCGCCACGCTGCTGGCGTCGCCGTCGTTCTTCGTCGCCCACCGGGGCTCGGGGGACAACTGGCCGGAGCACACCATGCGGGCCTACCAGGGAGCCGCGGCCGCCGGGCTGAAGGCGATCGAGGTCTCGGTGTCCGCGACCCTGGACGGTGTGCTCGTCTGCCACCATGACCTGAACACCCGGCGGCTGACCGGCACGGACCTGACCATAGCCCGGGCACCCTACGCCGCGCTGGAGCGGCTGCGCAACGACGCCCGGGCCTGGCTGGGACCGGCCACGCCGCTGGAGCCCATCGCGCTCCTCACTGACGTCCTGGACACCTTCGCGGCCAGCCATGTGATCTTTTTGGAGGACAAGCCCGGGACCAACGCCGACGAAATTCTGACCCTCCTGGAGAGCTACCCCGCGGCCCGGGACCACGTGGTGTGGAAGCAGCCTTCCGCTTCGCCCGGTCACGCCCGCGCCGCGGCCCGGGGCTACACCACCTTCGGCTACATGACCGCGCGGGACCAGGGCAAGGTGCCGGAGCTTATCCCGCGGACAGACCTGCTGGGAGTCCACTACACCGTTCCGGACGCGATGATMCGCCAGGTGGTCGCCTCCGGCAAACCGGTACTCGCCTGGGAGCTGCATCGGCGCAGTGAGTACGCCCGACTCCGGGACCTGGGCGTCCGGGGGTTCATTTGCGCCAACGTCCGCTATGTCCTGCACCAGGACGGCCCGCTCCAGCAGGACGGCTTCGCCGCCGGGCGCCGCGGAACCGGCGACCTGCCGTGGGCCGCCGACGCCGTCTGGGATGACCAGCCGGTTTTTGCCGACGGKGCCGTCCGCATATCCGGCCCGGATAAGTCCGGCTACGTGCTGGGCTCGCTGGCCGGGGCCGTGGATTCCCCGGATTGGGAGTTCGAGTTCGAGTTCCGCTGGCCGTCCGGGCTCCCGGCGGCCGGACCCGGGGCGGGCGTGGCCTTTGGCCAGGACACCGACGCGCCGAACCGTCCGGGGTCGGCCCCGAAGGTCCCCGGCTACGCTCTGGACGTCGCCGCGGACGGCACCATGGCGCTCTACCGGMAGGACGCCGGGGCGGCGGCCCCGGTCCGGCTGGCGGAAACCGGCTCCCCGGTGCCGCGGTCCGGGGAGTGGATGAAGTTCGTGGTGTCGGTGGGTCCGTGGCGCGTTGGCGTCCGCCGGGACGGCGGCGGAACCTCCGGGTGGGACGTCTCCTCCGGGGACACCCGCTACGGCGGGGCGTGGCTGACGCTGCTGAAGAATTACGACGCCGGACCTCCCGTTGAGTTCCGCGGCGTGCGGCTCCGCGCGGTGGCCGCGCAGGAGGGCTGCGGGAACGTGGGATAATTAGGTTTAATCTGTGTGACGTATTTCCTGCGGCCGGCTGCCCGGCCGGCCGGGGTGCGCCGCAGCGAACGCCGATCCAGGAGTCTCCGCCATGGTTGCCACCCCAGCCCACCTCCGCCGCTCTGCCGCCGCGCTCGGAAACGACGAGGTCCTGAGGATCCGCAACGACTTCCCGATCCTGCAGCAGCACGTCAACGGCAAACCGCTCGTCTACCTGGATTCCGGGGCCACCTCGCAGAACCCGCTCAGCGTGCTCGAGGCCGAGCAGGAGTTCTATGAGCAGCGGAACTCTGCGGTGCACCGCGGGGCACACCATCTTGCCGTCGAGGCCACCGAGGTGTYCGAAAACGCCCGGGAGACCGTGGCCGCCTTCATCGGAGCSGAGTGGGACGAACTCATCTGGACCTCCAACGCCACGGAGGGCCTGAATCTGCTCACCTACTCGTTCCTGAACGCCTCCCTGCCCGGCGCGGCTCCCGCCGCCGCCCGGTTCGCGCTGGCCCCGGGCGACGAACTCGTCGTAACGGAAATGGAACACCACGCCAAMCTGATTCCCTGGCAGGAGCTGGCGGCCCGGACCGGCGCCGTCCTGAAGTTCATCCCCATCGACGACGCCGGAGCCCTGGACCTGGAGGCCGCCGCCGGCATCATCGGCCCCCGCACCCGTGTCCTGGCATTCACCCACGCCTCCAACGTCCTGGGCACCATCAACCCCGTGCCGGCCCTCGTCGCCCTGGCCCGGTCCGCGGGGGCGCTCGTGGTGCTCGACGCGTGCCAGTCCGCGCCGCACCTGCCCCTGGACGTCAAGGCGCTCGACGTCGACTTCGCGGTGTTCTCCKGTCACAAGATGCTCGCGCCCACCGGAATCGGGGCCCTCTACGGCCGCTCGGAGCTGCTCAACGCCATGCCGCCGTTCCTGACCGGCGGCTCCATGATCACCACCGTCACGATGGAACGGGCGGGCTTCCTGCCGAGCCCGCAGCGCTTCGAGGCCGGCACCCAGCGCATMTCGCAGGCCGTCGCCCTCGCSGCGGCGGTGAACTATCTCAGCGAAACCGGGATCGACCGCATCCATGCCTGGGAGGCAGAACTCGGGCAGCGGCTGGTGCAGGGCCTGGGCTCCATCCCCGGAATCCGGGTCCTGGGCCCCGCGGCGGGGGAGGAACGGATTGGCCTTGCCGCGTTCGACGTCGCGGGCGTCCACGCGCACGACGTCGGCCAGTTCCTGGACAGCCGGGGCATTGCCGTGCGGGTGGGACACCACTGCGCCCAGCCGCTGCACCGCCGGCTCGGACTGACGGCCACGACCCGGGCCAGCACCTACCTTTACAACACCACGGACGATGTGGACGCGTTCCTCAACGCGGTCGCCGATGTCCGTGCCTACTTCCAAGCCTAGGACGGACATCCATGAGTCTTGACCAGCTCTACCAGCAGATCATCCTGGAACACTCCAAGGCCCGTCACGGAAGCGGCCTGGCCGCGGCGGAGGCACCTGCCGGGGCCAGCAGCGGGCAGTCCCACCAGCTGAATCCGACGTGCGGCGACGAGATCACGGTMCGGGTGTCCGTGGACGGCGGGAAAGTCAGTGAGCTGCGCTGGGACGGGGATGGCTGCTCGATCTCGATGGCCTCGGCCTCCGTGCTGACGGACCTTGCCGAGGGCATGACGGTCGAGGAGCTGCGCGCCGTGATTGACAGCTTCCGCGAAGTGCTGCGATCGCGCGGCAAGGTGGCGGCCGACCCGGAGCTGCTGGGCGACGCCGCCGCATTCGAGGGCGTGTCCCGCTACGCCGCCCGCGTCAAGTGCGCCATGCTCTCCTGGGTGGCCGCGGAAGACGCCCTCGGCCAGGCGCTGGCGGCCTKAGCTCAGGGTGTCATGGCGTGTTCGTGGCGTGCCATGAACACGAGGGCCAGGAGGGCGCCGACCATGGCGCCGAAGGTGTTCGCGGCGACGTCCGCGACCGAGGGGAAGCGCGCCGGGAGGAAGGCGAGCTGGGAGAGCTCGATCAGCGCGGAGAGCACGAAGCCGGCAGCAGCCCCGCCCCACCAGAGCCGCTGGCCCAGGATCCGGGCGACCAGGGCGCCCAGCGGAACGAACAGGATCACGTTTGAGGTGAATTCCACCACGCCGTAGTCGAACCACGGCGGGACGCCCCACCGGTGCAGTTTCCGCAGTGAGCTCATCAGAAAATCGGACGCGTCCCGGTCCACGGGCACGGGCCAGAGGGCGATCAGGCCAAGGACAAAAATGTAGGCGCCCAGTCCCCAGACGGCCGCACGGCGGGGTAGCAAACGGCGTCCCCTTTCAGCGGTCCACCTTTTTGCTGATTCTAGCGCCCGTTTGTCACCGGGGCAGGACGTTCGGCACGCCGGCGGAGGCAACCGCCGGCGTGCCGAATGCTAGCTGACCAGCCCGGCGATGCCGATCGCCGCCGTCGCKGCCCCCAGCACCATGGAGATGCTGACGAGGACCACATGGACGGTCAGGAAGCGCGTGGCCTTCCCGTTGGCGTCGCGGGCMCGCKGGTCCTTCATGACGCGCCGCAGGAACTGCGGCCAGACGACCAGGGACCAGACGCCGGAGACAATCAGGACGACGGCGAGGAACGCGGGCAGCTGCATGGTGCTAGTGGCTCTCGAGCCAGGCCTGGGCCTGCTGGGACTGCAGGTTCAGGGCCTTGCCGACCATCGGTTCTGCGGCATCGGCGATCTTGCCGCCAAGGAACGGCACCGAGGAGGTCACGTTGCCCTCGAGCTCGATCCGGGTGCTGCCGCCGTCGGACACGAGACGCTGGACAGCGTTCACATCCAGGGGTGCGCCAGCGACCTTCAGCGAGATCTTGCTGTGCCGGGAACCGTCGGCGGCCGGGGCCTCCCAGGCTTCTAGCTGTGTMACCTTCAGGCTTTCGCCGACAAATTTCCGGGCGATGTCCGGCATCCGGGTGGTGGKGATGGTCCGTACGGTTGTGGTGCTGAACGCGCCGGCGGGATCTCCGTCGAGGGCGAAGGATTCCAGGGTGCCKCCGACGAGCTCGCTCGTGTGGCGCAGGAAGTCTTCATCGACGAAAACCGCGGTAACGCGGTCGACGCTGTGCGGAACGGTAGTGGATGCACTCAGGGCCATTGGGGGGTCCTCCGTGGTGTGGAAGTGGACGTTTCGGGCTCCAACATCCTACGTGGTGTGGCTGGCAKGATCCGATTCGAGGTTTTCCAGATCACGGGCAGCGGCGGTGATGTTCCGCGACATCGCGGGAAAAATGACGCTGTGGAACGGCAGCACGGCGAGCCAGTAGAGGCGGCCGCTCAGACCCTTGGGGAAGAAGATGGCGCGCTGGCGGTAACGGCTGCCGGTACCCTCCGGCTCCACAGAGAGCTCGAGCCAGGCCCGGCCCGGGGCCCGCATTTCGGCCCGCAGCCGCAGAAGCCGGCCGCGGTCGATCCGCTCGACCCGCCACCAGTCCACCACTTCGCCCTCCGCCAGCAGATGCGGGTGCCGGCGGCCGCGCAGCAGCCCGGCCCCGCCGGTGAGCTTGTCCAGCCAGCCGCGCACCTGCCAGGCCAGCGGCAGCGAATACCAGCCGTTCCGGCCGCCGATGCCTTCAATGACAGTCCACACGTGCCTGGGGTCGACCTCGCTGTGGAAGCTGCGCTCGTCCAGGTACACCGTGTGGCCGGACCATTCCGGGTCGCTCGGCAGGGGATCGGCGTCGACGCCGGCGCTGGCCCACGTGGTCTCCACCTGGCCGTCGCGCTCCTTGCCCAGCGCGAGGGCGACCGCCTTGCGGTAGGGGGTCAGGCCGCCCTCCGGCACCGGGATGTAGGCATCGACGTCGTGCTCCCGGGCGACGGCATCGTGCTGGAGCGATTCGACGAGCGGCAGGGACATGGAAAGCGGAATCGGGGTGGTCAGGGCCACCCACATGCCGGCCAGCTTGGGCGCCGGCACCGGCAGCGCCAGCACCACCCGGTGCGGCAGGCCGGCTTCGGCGGCGTACTCCTTCATCATGCCCGCGTAGCTGAGCACCTGGCGGCAGCCGATGTMGAACGTCCGGTTGATGGGTCCTTCCAGCGACGCCGCGGCCACGAGGTAGTACAGCACGTCCCGGACGGCGATCGCCTCGATCTTGTTGCGCACCCAGCTCGGTGCGGGCATCAGCGGAAGGGTCTCGGACAGGTGCCGGATCATTTCAAACGACGCCGAGCCGGATCCGATGACGACGCCGGCCTGGAAGACCACCGCGTCCACCGGGCTGTCCAGGAAGACTTTCCCCACCGCCTCACGGGAACGCATGTGGGTGGACAGCTCGGCGCCGGCCGGGTGCAGCCCGCCAAGGTACACAATCCGGTCCACACCGGCTGCGGCCGCCGCCCGGGCCGCCGTCGCGGCCATCGCCTGTTCCTTGGCCTCAAAGCCGGCACCGGCCGCCATCGAATGGACCAGATAGTACAAGACGTCGACGCCGTCGAGCGCGGCCCGCAGTGCCTCGCCGTCGTCGAGGCTGCTTTGGACTACCTCGACGTCGTCCAGCCACGGCACGCCGGCGATTTTGGCCGGTGTCCGGACCAGGACTTTGACYCGGTGCCCCGCTTCCAGAAGCCGGGGGACCAGGCGGCCKCCGATGTAGCCGGTGGCCCCGGTGACGAGCACGGACTTGTTMATGGTGACTCCTTCTCATCCAGCAGGTTGGCCGGTGGCCTACCAAGCCATTCGGAGCGGGGGCAGCGGCGGATGGCCGCCGCCCGTCCCTTTCGCCAGCCTAGCCCCATGTGAACATCCGATGGGGCCTTCCAAGGACCGGGGAGCGCCGGCGGGACGGGCCCAGCTCGCGGAGCCCGGGTGCGGCCGCCCCCGGGCTCCGCGGTAGGCTTGGAAGACCCGGGATTCTTGCGAATTTCGGCTATTCGTGTTGCCTGCATTTCCGTGATCACCTCAGGAGCAACAGCTATGAGCCTCAACGGCCCCTCTCTCACCGGCCTGCGCCGCGTCCTCGCCGAGGACCGCACCTACGCCCGCGTCCGGGCCGAGGCCTCCCGCGGATTCGCCGGCCGCAGCGAGGACTACCAGATCAGCGCCCCGGCCGGCCTCCGGGCGACGCTGCTCGCGGAAATGGCCGACGGTATCGCGGCGGGTCCGGACGCAGGTGCCGGGCCGGCCCCGGTCGTCCTGGCCGTCACGGCCACCGGCCGGGAGGCCGAGGACCTGACGGAGGCACTGCGTGCCTACCTGCCGGCCGACGCCGTCGCCGAGTTCCCCAGCTGGGAAACCCTCCCGCACGAGCGGCTCTCGCCGCGCTCGGACACGGTGGGCCGCCGGCTGTCCGTGCTCCGCCGCCTGGCCCACCCCGAAACGGCCGGTGCCGGCGCGCTGCGCGTCGTCGTCGCCCCGGTCCGGGCCGTGGTCMAGCCGATCGTGGCAGGCCTGGGCGAACTGGTCCCMGTCACCTTGACCACCGGCCAGGAGGCCCCGTTCGGCGACGTCGTGAAGAGCCTCGCGGCAGCCGCCTACGCCCGGGTGGACATGGTCACCCGCCGAGGCGAATTCGMGGTGCGCGGCGGCATGCTGGACGTCTTCCCGCCCACCGAAGACCACCCGATCCGGGTCGAGTTCTTCGGCGACGAAGTCGAACAGATGCGCTGGTTCGCCGTCGCTGACCAGCGCTCCCTCTCCGCGCCGGGCGTCCACCATCCCACCGAGCTCCACGCCCCGCCCTGCCGCGAAATCCTCATCACGCCCTCGGTCATGTCCCGCGCGGCGACGCTGAAGTCCCAGCTGCCGGCCGCGGCGGACATGCTGGAAAAGATCGCCGGCGGCATCGCGGTCGAGGGCATGGAGTCGCTGGCGCCGGTGCTGGTGGACGCCATGGTTCCGTTCCTGGACCAGCTCCCGTCCGGCTCCGTCGCCGTCGTGATCGAACCGSAAAAGGTCCGCACKCGGGCCCACGACCTCGCCGCCACGAACGAGGAATTCCTCGAGGCGGCCTGGTCCACGGCCTCCGACGGCGGGACGGCACCCCTGGACCTCAGCTCCGCGGCCTCCGAGGCCCTGCATTCGGCCAGCTTCCGGTCGCTGACCGATACCCGCACCGCGGCCCTGGCCCACGGTGTCTCGTGGTGGTCCATCACTTCCCTGGCTACGGACGAGGACCTGCTGCCCGACGTCGATGTCCTGAACCTGCATGCCCGCGAACCCCGCGGCTACCAGGGCGACGTGGCCGAAATGATGGACTTCATCGGCTCCMGCGTCCGGGACCAGTGGCGGATCGTGGTGGTCACCGAGGGCCCGGGCCCTGCCCAGCGGCTCGCCGAACTCTTCCACGACAACAACATCCCGTGCGCCCGGGTGGACAGGCTCGACGACGAGCCGCAGGCCGGCCTGATCGAGGTGACCACCGCCGCCGTCGGACGCGGCTTTGTCCTGGACCCGCTGAAGGTGGCGCTGCTGACCGAGGCGGACCTGCTGKGCCGGACGTCCGCCGGGTCCACGAAGGACATGCGGCGGATGCCCTCCAAGCGGCGGAACGCCGTGGACCCGCTGCAGCTCGTGGCCGGGGACTTCGTGGTGCATGAACAGCACGGCATCGGCCGGTTCGTGGAGCTGATCCAGCGCAAGGTCGCAGGGGGAGGCGACGGCGTGCGCGAATACCTGGTCCTCGAATACGCCCCCTCCAAGCKCGGCGCCCCCGGCGACCGGCTCTTCGTTCCCACCGACCAGCTGGACCAGGTCACCCGCTACGTCGGCGGGGACGCCCCCGCACTGAGCAAGATGGGCGGCGCGGACTGGGCGAGCACCAAGTCCAAGGCCCGCAAGGCCGTCAAGGAAATCGCCGGCGAGCTCATCCGGCTGTACTCGGCCCGGATGGCCTCGCGCGGACACGCGTTCGCCCCGGACACCCCGTGGCAGCGCGAACTGGAGGAAGCCTTCCCGTACGTGGAAACCCCGGACCAGCTGACCACCATCAATGAGGTCAAGGCCGACATGGAACGCGAGATTCCCATGGACCGGCTGATCTCCGGCGACGTCGGCTACGGCAAGACCGAGATCGCCGTGCRGGCCGCGTTCAAGGCGGTCCAGGACGGCAAGCAGGTGGCGGTGCTGGTGCCCACCACGCTGCTGGCCCAGCAGCATTACGAGACCTTCACCGAGCGGTTCTCCGGGTTCCCGCTCCGGGTCAAGCCGCTCTCCCGCTTCCAGGGCTCGAAAGAAGCCAAGGAGACCGCCGAAGGGGTMAAATCCGGTGCGGTGGATGTCGTCATCGGCACGCACCGGCTGCTGTCCAAGGATTTCGCCTTCAAGGACCTGGGCCTGGTGATCGTGGACGAGGAACAGCGCTTCGGCRTCGAACACAAGGAGGCGCTGAAGAAGATGCGCACCAACGTCGACGTCCTGGCCATGAGTGCCACCCCGATTCCGCGGACCCTGGAGATGTCCCTGACCGGCATCCGCGAAACGTCCACCCTCGCCACACCGCCGGAGGAGCGCCACCCCGTGCTGACCTACGTGGGGCCCTACACGGACAAGMAGACCTCCGCCGCCATCCGCCGGGAACTCATGCGCGAAGGGCAGGTGTTCTTCGTCCACAACCGGGTCTCCACGATCGACAGCACCGCAGCCAAGATCCGCGAGCTGGTCCCGGAAGCCCGGGTGGAGGTAGCCCACGGCAAGATGTCCGAGAGCAGGCTCGAACAGATCATCGTGGACTTCTGGGAGAAGCGCTTCGACGTCCTGGTCTGCACCACCATCATCGAAACCGGACTGGACATCTCCAACGCCAACACTCTGATTGTCGACGGCGCGGACAAGTACGGGCTCTCGCAGCTGCACCAGCTGCGCGGGCGCGTGGGCCGCKGCCGCGAACGGGCGTACGCCTATTTCCTGTACCCCTCGGAGAAACCCCTGGGCGAGGTGGCGCTGGAGCGGCTCAAGGCCGTCGCAACCCACAACGAGCTCGGCGCCGGCATGCAGCTGGCCATGAAGGACCTCGAAATYCGCGGCGCCGGCAACCTGCTCGGCGGCGAACAGTCCGGCCACATCCAGGGCGTCGGATTCGATCTGTACATCCGGCTCGTKGGGGAGGCCGTGGCCGAATACCGGGGCGAGGCCGAAGAGAAGGCCGCCGAGATGAAGATCGAACTGCCCGTCAACGCGCACCTGCCGCACGATTACGTGCCCGGCGAACGGCTGCGCCTGGAGGCATACCGCAAACTCGCCGGCGCCATCACGTACGAGGCGATCGACGAGGTCCTCGCCGAGCTCGTGGACCGCTACGGCGAACTGCCGCTGCCGGCGAAGAACCTGATCGACGTCGCCCGCTTCCGGGTGGGCGCCMGCGAAGCCGGACTGTCCGACGTCGCGCTCCAGGGTAACTTCATCAAGTTCTCCCCGGCCCAGCTGCCGGAGTCCAAGCTCATGCGGCTCACCCGGATGTACCCGGGCGCGCAGGCGAAGCMTGCCCTGGACGCCGTGCTCATCCCCAAGCCCAAGACCGCGAGGATCGGCGGCCGGGACCTGCAGGACGCMGAAATCCTCGAATGGGCCAACGGTGTTATCCGCAACATTTTCACCGACGTCCCGCTGGCGGTGAAATAAAGAATKATGGGAGGACACCACGCCGCGTCGGGAGCCGCGGCATGGGTAGCTATTGCCTCGACCGGCCCMTACGCCCTGGGCTGGTACCCACTGGACCCCACCGGGATCGTGATCGGCGCCATGGMGACGGCGGGGACCGCGCTGGTCTGCGACTGGGACCACCGTGCCAGCACCGTGGCGCACGCCCTGCCKCCGCTGTCCAACCTGGTGGCGCGCGGCATCGAGAACGTCAGCGGCGGCCACCGGCAGGGCACGCATTCGGTACTGGGCGCGGCGTTCTTCGTGCTGCTGGCCACGATCGCCGGGCAGTTGCAGGTGCAGACTCGGTGGGGGCTGCTGTCCGTCGGGGCCGGGCTGCTGTGCATGTTCATGATCAACATCGCCGCGAAGGCCCTGAAGCTCTTTCCCAAGTACGGCTRGATCAGCAACTGGGTCTTCGCGCTGGTCATGGCGGGCCTGGTGACGTGGTTCGCGCCGCACMAGTGGACCTGGCTGCCCGTCTCGATGCTCACGGGCGTGCTGGTGCACATTGTGGGGGACATGATCACCACCGGCGGAGTGCCGCTGCTCTGGCCGMTGGTGATCAAGCCGCCGAAGGTGCTGCGGAAACTGCCGCTGCTCAAGAACGTCTGGAAAGCCAACGGGTCGTTCTCCATCCCGCTGCTGGGCCGGGCGGGCTCGCGAAGGGAATGGCTGGTCCTGATCCMGGTGAGCGGCTACGCGATGGTGGGCATGTTCGGTGCGGGACTGGCCGTGGCCAAGGCGCACTTCCCCGCGGCCCTGGCGCTGGGCACCGGACTGGTCAAAGGCCTGTTCGCGCTGGTGCAAGCAGCTTAAATGACTGAAGTTAAATGACTGAAGCTCCGGACATCCGGAGCTTCAGTCATTTAAGGATCGGCAAAGCCTAGTTTTCGCCCGCCGAATCCGAGCGGCCCAGCAGCGTCTGCGGGATCCAGAAGGCCAGGGCGAAGAGGACCAGGCAGACGGCCATCGGCCAGGGGTTGTCCAGAGTGAGGAAGGTCAGCGAGTAAATCGCCCCCAAGAACAGGAYCATCATCGGCACGAACAAGGCGATGCTGGATCCGAGGCTGTTCTCGACCCGCCGGGACTCGGTGTTGTTGCTGGACATTCGTTCCTMCTCGGCMCCTGGGGGCTCAAAACTGTGGGCACTGCCGGCGCGGATCAGTACGCGGATGAACCCTGTTMACCCGTGACGATCGCGATGCCGGAGCTGGCGCCAATACGTGTTGCACCTGCAGCAATCATAGCCTGTGCATCAGCCAGGGATCGCACGCCGCCGGAGGCCTTGACACCAAGGTCCGGGCCCACGGTGCGGCGCATAAGGGCGACGTCCCCGGCCGTGGCCCCGCCGCCGTTGAAACCGGTGGAGGTTTTCACGAAGTCCGCCCCGGCCGCAACCGCAGCCTCGCAGGCGAGCACCTTCTGCTCATCGCTCAGCAGCGCCGTTTCGATGATGACCTTCAGGATGGCGCCGCCCTCGTGGACGGCCTCCGCGACGGCGGCGATGTCATCCACCAGCGCGCCCTTGTCATTGGCGCGGGCCGCGGCGATGTTGATGACCATGTCCACTTCTTCGGCACCGTCCAGGACGGCGCCGCGGGCCTCGAACGCCTTGACGTCGCTCGGGGTGGCGCCCAGCGGGAAACCKACCACGGAGCACGTCAGCACGCCGGAACCTTTGAGCGCGGTCTTGACCGTCTTGACCCACACCGGGTTCACGCAGACCGACTTGAAATGGTACTCGGCCGCCTCGGCGCAGACCTTGAGGATCTCGGCCTCGCTGGCCTCCGGCTTGAGCAGGGTGTGGTCGATGTAGGAGGCAATGCCGGGCGTGCCCTCGGCGGCGGCTTCGTGGCTCATGGTGGTCCCTTTCCTGGCGGGCCTGGGACGCGGTGGTCCTTTACCCGGGCCTTGTGGRCCTGTGGGCCCTGTCGGCGCCGCATGGTTCGCGGCTTATCAGGTGACCATCTTGCCATAGGACCGGCCCGGCGGAGGTGCCCGCAGGGCAGGCCCCTTACGATCAGGCAGCCGCGGCGAGCGGGCTTCCCATGGTGGCCTGCAGCAGCTGGGAAGCGCACACCGACGCGGCGGAACCGGACGCCACGAGCAGTCCCAGCCGGACGCCGTCGTACACCGCAGCGTCCCCGATTGCCCAGATGCCGGGCACGGAGGTGCGGAAGTCCTGGCCGATGACAATGCCGCCGCCGGGTGCGGTGGCGAGTCCTGCCGTGGCGGCCAGTTCGTCCCGGGCGATGCGCTCCTCGGCGAGGATCACGAGGTCGCCGTTCATGCTGGAACCGTCTTCGAACACGATGCCGGATGCCGGCAGGACCGACCCGGCGAGGGTGGGAACGACGGCGGCGGGCCGGACAGTGGTGCGGACGGGACGGACGCCGCGGGACCGGAGCACGGCCTCGGCCTGGCCGGCGGCGGAGCCGGTGCCGACCAGGATGCCCAGGGGGCGCCGGCCCAGGACCCGGGTGACGTCCTTGACGGCCTCGCCCAGCCGGGCCKCGTCGTCGATCGTGGAGTAGCTCAGGCACCGGGCGGCGCCTTCCACCGGGGCCTCGGCKGGGGCGGCCCCGGTGGCGATGACGAGTTCGTCGTAGCTGAATTCCATGCCGTCGGCGGTGGTCACGAGGCGGTTCCCGGCGTCGATGTAGCTKGCCGGCTGGCCGAAGCGGACGGACACCTGCGGCAGGACGGCGAGCTCCATCAGTTCCTCCGGCGCGTCATCGCGGTTGCTGAGCACCGTGATGGCACCGGCAAACGGGGTCCGGCTGAGCTGGCGGACCAGGGCCATGGCGGCCGGACCGGCACCGGCGATGACGATCCTGGGCCGGGCGGCCGTGGTGGCTGTCGTCGGAGAGGCGGCGGTGGATGCAGCGGCTGCCTTCGAGGAAGACGTGCCGGAKGTGGGAGACAATGCCGGAGCGGACATGTGCTGGCCCTTTCGCTGGGGTGGCCATCGTGTGGCCGGTGTGCTTGATGAGCCCCAGCCTAGGCGCCCGACTTTTCCGGGGTGTTTCCCGGGTGTTGCCTCTTCTGCCCCGTCCGTTCGCCAGTATTTACCGGCCGGTAATGCCGTGCGTCACACCCCGGCGGCGAGCCCTCCGCAGAGACGCCTCCGCCGCCGGCATTAGACCCGGATCCGGTAGCCGCGCTTCACCACGGTTTCGACMAGACGGGTGTCCGGCAGCGCCGACCGCAGCCTGCTGACGGTCATGTCGAGGGCGTGCACGGAGCCGCGCAGTTCCAGCAGCTCCGAGAKCGCTTCGCGGGACAGCACGGCCCCGCCGGCGCCGATCAGCGCGCGCAGCAGCAGCAGGGGCGCGGGCGCCATGTCGACGGGTTCGCCGTTGATCCGCAGCGATCGGCCGCGCAGCTCCACGCTGCCGGAGACGGTGTCCAGCCGGCGGACGTGGTTGAGGGCGAGGTGCTCGCACACCAGCCGGATCAGGGCGCCCATCCGGAACCGTTCCGGGATCAGCGGTTGCAGGCCGGCGTCGATCAGCGGCTGTGCGGTGATGGGACCGACGACGGCGGTTGCCACGGTGGTCTTCAGGCTCTCCACGAGCTGCTTGTAGACGCCCATCTCGTGCGCCGTGCTCCACATCGCATCCACGGCGGGGGCGCTCGTGAAGGTCAGGACATCCAGGTTGCCGCTGCACGMGGCCTCGATGAGCTTCGGCAGCCGGTCGGCGCCGTCGGGCTTGACCCAGCGGTACGGGGTGACCGTCAGGACGGTGGCGCCGGACATGCGCAGGCGCTCGAGCTGGCGGACGTCGGTGTAGCCGTGCAGCTGTACCGCGACGGTTTTGCCCCGCACGCCCTCGGCAAGGAGCATGTCCACCAGTGTGGAGGTGGTTTCGTCGCTGCTGATCCCGACGTCGGCGAGCCCGGCCGCACGGACGGCGCCGCGTGCCTTGGGTCCGCGGACGAACATGCGGGTGGCGGAGAGGGTTTCCAGCAGCTGTTCGCCAATGCCGAAGGTGTCCGCCGCCTCGCACCAKCGGCGCATGCCGTAGGCGGTGGTGGCGATGCAGAGGTCGGGCCGGGCGGCGATGATTGCCCGGGTGTCCTCGATCAGGCTCTGGTCCTCGCGGACTGGGGCGATCTTCAGCGCCGGGGCATGGAGCACCTCGGCACCGCGGCGCTCCAGGGCCTCGATGAGGTCCTGGGAGCGGCGGTGCGAGGTGACGCCGATCCGGAAGCCGTCCAGCGGAAGGTCCTTCTCGGACCCGTCCTCGGCGATGGCGTTCAGTGCGGTCATGAGAATCCCTACGCTTCCATCAGTGATGCGGCCAGGCGGTCGAGCTCTGCCGCGGCCTCGGCGCAGCCCCGGTTGGCCTCGGCCACCCGGACGACCTCACCGATCACCAGGACGGCCGGGTTGCTGCAGCCGGCGGCCGCGGAGGTGATGGTGCCCAGCTTGGCGATCGTGGTGCGCTGGCCGGGGCGGTAGCCGCGCTCGACGACGGCCATCGGCATGTCGGACCGCATTCCGGCCCGCTGGAGCCCGGCGGCGAGGTGGTGCAGGGTGCCGATKCCCATCAGGACCACAATGGTGCCGCCGAGCCCGGCGAGGTGTTTGAGCTCGCTCTCGGTCAGCGGGGCGTGGCCCGACACCACGGTGAACATATGGCTGACTTCGCGGTGGGTGACGGGGATGCCGGCGGCGGCCGGCACCGAGATGGCGCTCGTGACCCCGGAGACCACGCGGACCGGAACACTGGCAGCGACGCAGGCGGCGACTTCCTCGCCGCCGCGGCCGAAGACATAGGGATCCCCGCCCTTGAGACGGACCACATTGTTGCCGGCCAGCGCGCTTTCCACCATCAGCTTTTCGATGTCGGCCTGGCTGACCTTGTGGTGGCCGGGTTTCTTGCCCACGTCCACGAGGTCCGCGGACGTCAGGGACGGCAGCTCCTGGTAGGGGGCGAGCCGGTCGTAGAACACGACGTCGGCATCGCGCAGCGCCGCCACGGCGGMGACGGTCAGCAGTTCGGCGGTCCCGGGGCCGCCGCCCACCAGCGTGACGTGTCCCGCMGGGCCGGCAGCCGGCTCGGCCGCGACCGGAATGCCCGCGGCACGGCAGCGGCMCAGGAGGGTCTCCCAGCCGGGCTKGCCGTCGTCGACCGCGGCCACCAGGAACGGGCGCTCCGGCAGCKGACCGTCGTAGCCGGCACCCTGCGGGGTGCTGAGGCGGTACACGACGGCGCCGGCGGCTTCATAGCGCCGCACGGCCTGGCGCGCGGCGTGCTCGKAGCCGGTGACGAGGACTTCGCGTCCGGTGAGATCAATGCTGAGCTGCATGGCTATACCTCGTTCTCATCAAGCTGTCCCGGGGTGGTGGCACGGACCGGAATGGACGCGCCGATCAGCACTGGTCGCTGTTCGGCTTGCGCCTTCTCCTCTGCCGTGGCGGGGCGCATCTGGCCGCGGTCGTCGGGGACGAAGGTGATGGAATCGTCMTTCTGGTCGGGGGCGTTGACGAAGGAGCGGAAGCGGCGCAGGCGCTCGGGGTCCTTCAGGGTGTCGGCCCATTCGTCGACGTAGGTGTCAACGTGCTTGGCCATGGCGGCCTCGAGGTCTTCGGCGATGCCCAGGGTGTCGTGCACCACCACGTCCTCCACGTGCTTGATGCCGCCGTCGAGCTCTTCCTGCCAGCGMGCGGTGCGCTGCAGGCGGTCGGCGGTGCGGATGTAGTACATGAAGTAGCGGTCGATGTACTTGATCAGGGTTTCGTCGTCGAGGTCCTTGGCGAGCAGCTGGGCGTGTGCCGGGGTGGCGCCGCCGTTGCCGCCGACATACAGGTTCCAGCCGTCCGCGGTCGCGATGACGCCGACATCCTTGCCCCGGGCCTCGGCACATTCGCGGGCGCAGCCGGAGACACCCATCTTCAGCTTGTGCGGGCTGCGGAGGCCCCGGTAACGCAGTTCAAGCTGGATGGCCATGGCCACCGAGTCCTGGACCCCGAAGCGGCACCAGGTGGCGCCGACACACGACTTCACGGTGCGCAGGCTCTTACCGTAGGCCTGGCCGGATTCGAAGCCGGCGTCCACCAGTTCCTTCCAGATTTCCGGGAGCTGCTCCAGCCGGGCGCCGAACATGTCGATCCGCTGGCCGCCGGTGATCTTGGTGTACAGGCCGTATTTGTCGGCGACCGCGGCGATCACGCCGAGCTTCTTCGGGGTGATCTCGCCGCCGGCGATGCGGGGGACCACCGAGTACGTGCCRTCCTTCTGCATGTTKGCCAGGGCACGGTCGTTCGTGTCCTGCAGCGTGCCGCGGCCCGCGTCCAGGACGTAGGCGCTGTTCTGGCTGGCCAGGATGTTGGCGATGGTCGGCTTGCAGATGTCGCAGCCCGCGCCGGTGCCGTACTTGGCCATGATCTCCTCGAAGGAGGTCAGTTCCAGGACACGGATGGCGTCGAAGAGTTCCTGGCGGGACAGCTCKATGTGCTCGCACAGTGCCTTCGAGACCTCGACGCCGGACTTCGTGAGTTCGCTTTCCAGCAGCTTCTTGAGCATCGGCACGCAGGAACCGCAGCTCGTTCCGGCGCGGGTGCAGCCCTTCAGCTCGCCTAGTTCCTGGACGGGCGCGTTACCGTCGCAGGCACCGCAGCCGTTGACGGTGTCCCGKATGGTTCCGGCCGTCACGTTGTTGCAGGAACACAGAATGGCATCKTCCGGCAGCTCGGTCTCCGGGGCCTCGYCCCCGCCGGCCGCTGTGAGGTAGGCGCCCGGCTCGGCGGACAGCTCGCGTCCCAGCATGGGGCGCAGGGACGTATAAGGGGCGGCGTCGCCGACGAAGATGCCGCCGAGGAGGGTCTTGGCGTCGTCCGTCGTGACGATCTTCTGGTAGACGCCGCGGGCGGGGTCGGCATAGACGATTTCGAGGGAGTGTTCCGTGCGGGCGAAGGCGTCGCCGAAGCTCGCCACGTCGACGCCGGAGAGCTTGAGTTTGGTGGCCGTGTCGAAGCCGGGGAAGGTTGCGTCGCCGCCGTGCAGCCGGTCCGCGACGATTTCGGCCATCGTGTTGGCCGGGGCCACGAGGCCCAGGCACATGCCGCCGAAGTTGGCGACMTCGCCGATCGCCCAGATGCCTGGAACTTCCGTGGAGCAGTCGTCGGAGATGACGACGCCGCCGCGCTGGCCGAGCTGGAACTGCTGCGCTTCGCCCTCAGCGGCGCGGAACAGCTCGTCGCGGGGCTTGACGCCGATCGCGACGATCACGATGTCGGCGTCGATGATCCGGCCGTCGGCCATGAGGACCCCGGTGACCTGGCCGTCGTCGGAGAGGACTTCGGAGGGGAACACGCCGYCGTGGACGGTGAAGCCCTTGGCCTCGATGAGCCGGCCGAGCGCCTGCCCGGCGCCCTCGTCCAGCTGGGTGTTCATGAGCCATGGGGAGCCGTTGATGACGATCGGGGTGGCGCCGAGCTGTTYGGTGCCGGCCGCTGATTCGAGGCCCAGCAGACCGCCGCCGATGGTGACCGCTTTGACCTTGCGCCCGAACTTCTCGGTGAGGTCCGCGATCGCCTTGTTGATGGACCAGACGTCCTCAAGAGTGCGGTACACGTGGGTGAGGGCGGAGCCCGGGATGGGCAGGCGGGCCGCGTCCGAGCCGGTCGCGACGACGAGCTCGTCGTACGGGTAGACGGTTCCCGCCGCGGTGGTGACCGACTTGCCGGCGGCGTCAATGCTGATGACGCGCTCGCCGGTCTTCAGGTTCAGGGCCGCGTGGTCCCACATGGAGGCGCTGCCCAGGGTGAGGTCGACGTCGCTGTCGGTGAGTGCCTTGCTCAGCGCGACGCGGTCGTAGGGGAGGTGGGCTTCCTCGGTGAGGACTGTTACGTGCCAGCCGTCGAGTCCGCGGGCGTGCATGGCATCGGCGAAACGATGCGCCGCGGGGCCACCGCCAGCCACCACAATACGGCGCGGGGCGGCGCTGGCAGCGCCCTGGTTCGGGTGGCTTGAGGGGTGTCMGGTCACGGTGGGCCTTTCGCATGAGCCGCAGACGGTGCTCTGCAGCTTGTCGTTCCAKACTAGGCAGGGGGAATTTCGCTTCAGTTTCCCTTATGTTTCGTGATCTTAACTTCTGCATCACGAATGGATTTCCGGCCGGGTGAGCTCTCTTTTACGCGTTGGACACATCGGGCGCGCCCGGATGAAACACCGCGGGCCTAGCTTGAATATGTKGCCGCAGCAKCGGTTGAGCCCGTAAGGGATGTATAAGAGAGGGGCCGGGATGACCGCCGTACTTGAAACMGCAGTACACGACCGTGAGGGTCATACCGCAGAGCAGGATGTTGTGTCCGTAGCCGGCTGGCACCGGGTATGCGCCGTGGCGGACCTGGAACCCGCGTGGGGCGAGGCCGCATTGATTTCCGGGCGCCAGGTTGCAATGTTCCGGACCGTGTCCGGTGAGGTTTTCGCCGTCGCCAACGAGGATCCGGCCACCGGGGCGAATGTCATGGCACGCGGCATCACCGGGTCACGCGGGGACCGCCCGACGGTGGCTTCGCCGTTGCACAAGGAGGTCTACGACCTCGCTACGGGCGAGTGCCTCGGCAGCCCGGAACTGCGCATCGCAACCTTCGGTACCCGGATTGTGGGCGGGTACATTGAGGTTGAGCTTTAGAGGCCCAGAGCTCTAGAGGCCCAGCGCCTCGCGGACGTCCGCCAGGACGCTGTCCAGCGCGGCGCGAGCCTCGTTCCGCGCCGCCGGCAGTTCGGCGGCCGAGTCGACGCTGCGGATGACTTCGAGGTAGCACTTGAGCTTCGGTTCCGTGCCGCTGGGCCGGATGATGACGCGGCTGAGGTCCTTGGTCAGGTACAGCAGGCCCTCGGTGGGCGGCAGGTGCTCGCTGCCCGAGGCCAGGTCCGTGACGGACTCGACGCCTGAGCCGCCGAATGATTCCGGCGGGCTGACGCGCAGCCGGTTCATCATGGCGTCCAGCAGGCCAAGGTCCGCTACGCGGATGCTCAGCTGGTCGCTCGCGTGGAGCCCGTGCACCAGATAGAGCTCGTCCAGGGTATCGAAGATGGTCTTGCCCCCGGCCTTTGCCGCCGCCGCGAGTTCGGCGATCAGCACGGCGGCCGAAATTCCGTCCTTGTCGCGCACCAGCGACGGGGCAACGCAGTAGCCCAGGGCTTCCTCGTAGCCGTAGACCAGCCCGGGGACGCGGGCGATCCACTTGAAGCCGGTCAGGGTTTCCTCGTGGGCGTAGCCTGCCGCGGCCGCGATCCGCGCCAGCAGCCGGGAGGACACGATCGAGTTGGCGAACACCCCGGCCGGTGCCACGCCGGCGGCGGCTTGCCGCGCCACGACATGGGCACCCAACAGGGCGCCGACCTCATCGCCGCGTAACATGCGCCAGGCTCCGGTGGCCGGGTCCTTCGCCGCCACAGCCGCCCGGTCGGCGTCGGGGTCGTTGGCGATCACGATGTCCGCGTCCACGCGCGCCGCCGTCTCCAAAGCCAGGTCGAGGGCTCCGGGCTCTTCCGGGTTGGGGAAGTTCACCGTGGGGAAGTCCGGGTCCGGCTGCGCCTGTTCCGTGACGAGCGTGACGTCGGTGAAGCCGGCGGCGTTCAGCACGGCCACCGCCGTTTCCCCGCCCACGCCGTGCATGGGGGTCAGGACGATCTTCAGCCCGCGGGCCGGGAAGTGCTCCGGGGCCGCAAGGGCCGCGACGGCGGCCTCGTAGTCGGCGGCTATGGAAGGCTCCAGCACGGTCCAGCCGTCCGCGGCAAGGGCGATGGGATCCAGGGCGCCGACGGCGTCGATCTTCGCCGCAATCAGGGCATCGTAGGGCGCCACGATCTGAGCGCCGCGGCCGCTGTCCTCGACCGCGTGACGGCCCAGATACACCTTGTACCCGTTGTCCTGCGGCGGGTTGTGGCTGGCGGTGACCATGACGCCGCCGTCGCAGTCCAGCGCCCGCACCGCGTAGGCGAGCAGCGGGGTGGGCAGGGCGGCCGGCATGAGGAACGTCTCGACTCCGGCAGCGGTGAGGATCGCGGCGGTTTCTTCGGCGAAAATATCAGAGTTGTAGCGGGMGTCGAAGCCGACGACGGCGCGCGGCCGGGTGCCGGGGGAGGCCTGCCCGACGGCGCCGGTGAGGAAAGCGGTGAAGCCCGCCGCGGCGCGGCGCACCACCATACGGTTCATCCGGTTCGGGCCGGGGCCAAGGGCCGCCCGGAGTCCGGCGGTGCCAAACTGCAGAGTGCCGCTGAAGCTGTCGGCCAGTTCCTGACCGGCCGCCGCGACGCCCTCGTCGGCGAGGCGGATCAGCTCGGTCAGGGCGGCGGCAGTGGCGGGGTCCGGGTCCTGGTCGGCCCAGTCGCGGGCATCGCTCAGGAGTCGGGCGAGTTCGGCATCAGAAGACGTCATAGGAACCAAACTATCGCCAATCGTGTGCGTTTCCTTCCCTGACAATCGGGAGTYGGGGTTTCAGTTGCATCACGCCCGGCGCGGAGAGCAGGCAGGACGGCMGGGTCCGCCCGKCCCGGGCGCGCTTGCAACGGCCCTTGACACCCAAATTTCCGGACACGTAACGTCTGGAATATGAAGATGGGCCGTGGAGTGGAGTGGGCGGTGCACAGTTGCGTCAACATGGCATGGACACCGCCGGGCGAGCCCGTGAACAGTGCACGCCTCKCCGAGTTCTATAAGCTCCCCGCCGCCTACCTGAACAAGCAGTTCCAGTCGCTGGTCCGGGCCGGGGTGCTGGATTCGGTCTCCGGCCCGCGCGGCGGATTCCTGCTGGCCCGCCGGCCGGAAAACATCACCGTGCTGGACATCGTCCTGGCCCTGGAGGGCGCCGATCCGGCTTTCCGGTGTGAAGCGATCCTKGGGAACGTCCCTGAGCCGGTCCTGCAGGAGAACTTCGCGCGGACGTGCCTCATTTCCCAGACCATGCGCCAGGCCGAACTCGCCTGGCGGCAGGCGCTGGCGCGGCAGAGCATCGCCGGGATAGCGGACTCGATGGAGCGCCGTTTCCCGGCGGACAAGGTGAAGGTCCTGGACTACCTGGCGGCGGAGTAGCCTCGGCAGGCGGTTAAGAAGCTGCCGGGAACCCTCACCACACTGATCAGAGTTTGGCGATGATCCCCGCGAGCAGCTTCGAAATGCGCGGTCCGGCGGCCTGGCCGGCCTCAAGGACTTCCTCGTGGCTCAGGGGCACGGGGCTGATCCCGGCGGCGAGGTTGGTCACGAGCGAGATCCCGAAGACCTCCATGCCCGCGTGACGGCCGGCAATGGCCTCGAGCGCTGTGGACATGCCGACCAGGGACGCGCCGATCCGCTTGGCGTACTGCACCTCGGCGGGGGTTTCGTAGTKCGGTCCCGTGAACTGTGCGTACACGCCCTCTTCCAGTGAGGGGTCAACCTCGCGTGCCAGGCCGCGGATCCGGGACGAGTACAGGTCCGTCAGGTCCACGAACGTGGCGCMTTCCAGCGGTKAGGTGGCGGTGAGGTTGATGTGGTCGCTGATCAGCACGGGTGTGCCGGGCGCCCAGTCCTCGTTCAGGCCGCCGCAGCCGTTGGTGAGCACCAGGGTCTTGCAGCCGGCGGCCGCGGCGGTGCGCACGCCGTGAACCACGGAACGGACGCCCTTGCCCTCGTAGTAGTGCGTCCGCGCGCCCAGGACCAGCGCCCGCTTGCCCTCCTTGGTCAGCACGGAGCGGATGGTGCCCACGTGCCCCTCCACCGACGGTGCGGTGAAACCCGGGATTTCGCTGGCGGACAGGGTGGCGGTGGTCTCGCCGATCAGTTCGGCGGCGTCGCCCCAGCCCGATCCGAGGACCAGCGCGACGTCATGGGAATCGACACCCGTCTCTTCGGCGATGTAGGCGGCGGCGTCTCGCGCGGCGTCGAAGGGGTCCGCGTTCAGGAATTCTGTATAGCTCACTGGTACAAGCTATCGCGTGCCGGGCCCGCTGCCCAGCACCCGCGCCGCACGGGCGGCATAGCGGGCGGCCGCACCCGCGGCGTCCGGATTCTTGGTGGCTCCGGTTCGGATGGTGGACAATGGTTGATTGTGACTACGCATCCTGACTTCAGCTCACCCCGTATTGCAATTCTCGGCGGAGGGCCTGGCGGCTACGAAGCCGCCATGGTCGCCGCCTCGCTGGGGGCGCAGGTCACCATCATCGAACGTGCGGGACTCGGCGGATCCGCGGTGCTGACCGACGTCGTTCCTTCCAAGACCCTCATTGCGACGGCGGACCTGATKACCCGCGTCGGCGAGGCCGGCGAGCTCGGCGTTAAGTTCGACCTCGACGGCGGCGACTGCAGCCCGACCATGCGCGCTGACCTCAAGCACATCAACGACCGCCTGCTGCGGCTGGCCCGGAAGCAGTCGGAGGACATCCAGTCCGGGCTGGAACACCAGAACGTCCGCATCCTGATCGGTTCCGGCCGGCTGCTGGACAACCACACCATCGAGGTCCTGACCGCCGACGGCACCGAAACGGTGGAAGCCGACACCATCCTGCTCGCGGTCGGAGCCCACCCGCGCGAGCTGCCCACCGCCCGTCCGGACGGTGAGCGCATCCTGAACTGGGCCCAGATCTACAACATGGACGAACTCCCCGAAGAACTCATCGTGGTGGGTTCGGGCGTGACGGGCGCGGAGTTTGCCTCGGCCTACAACGGTCTGGGCTCCAAGGTCACCCTGATTTCCAGCCGCGACCGGGTGCTGCCGGGCTCGGACACCGACGCCGCCGAGGTGCTTGAGGGCGTCTTCGAACGCCGCGGCCTCAAGGTGCTCTCCCGCGCCCGCGCCGAGACCGTCGAACGCACGGACGACGGCGTCGTGGTCACCCTCGGTGACGGCTCGAAAGTGACCGGCAGCCATTGCCTCGTCTGCGTCGGCTCCATCCCGAACACGGCCGGCATCGGCCTCGAGGAAGCCGGCGTCGCGCTCACCGAGAGCGGCCACATCAAGGTCGACGGCGTCTCGCGCACCACGGCGCCGAACATCTACGCCGCCGGTGACTGCACCGGCGTCCTCGCGCTGGCGTCGGTGGCCGCCATGCAGGGACGCATCGCGATCGCGCACTTCCTGGGCGACAGCGTCATGCCGCTCAAGCTGCACCARGTGGCGTCMAACATTTTCACCTCGCCCGAGATCGCGAACGTGGGCGTCTCCGAGGCCGAKATCGACTCCGGCAAGTACCAGGCCGACGTCATCAAGCTGTCCCTGYGCAGCAACGCCCGCGCCAAGATGCGCAACCACCGCGACGGCTTCGTCAAGATCTTCGCCCGCAAGGGCTCCGGCACCGTGATCGGCGGGGTCGTCGTAGGCCCGAACGCCTCGGAGCTCATCTTCGCGATCTCCCTTGCGGTCACCCAGAAACTGCACGTCGACGACGTCGCCAGCACCTTCACCGTGTACCCGTCGCTGAGCGGCTCCATCTCCGAAGCGGCGCGCCGGCTCCACGTTCACATGTAGCAAAACGGAGGCCGTAGCCATGCAAAGTCCTCGCACCGTTGTTGAGTCCGCGGAACAGAACCCCGGGCTGCCCTCCGGCCCTGAAGAACGGTTTGCCGGCTACGGCGTGATGGGCGTTCCTTTCAGCTCCGGCTACATCCTGGCCCTGCGGCATTTTCCTGCCTCCTCCGTCGGCCCGGGCTACAACTCGGTCTGGATCCGCGATCCTGCCGGCGTCTGGACGATGCACAGCACCACCAACCCCGGGTCCTCATGCCCCCGCTACTTCGGCAGCGCCCTCGGATCGGCGTCGACGGGCGGGATCTCCATCCGGTGGCGTGACGACTACTCTTTCTGCGTGGAAGTCGGAGACGAGGTGGACCTGAGCTGGGACGTGACCCTGGCTGCAACGCCCATCACCCGGCTCATGTCGGCGGTGGCCGGGTCGGTCCCGGAGCAACTGTGGCGCAACCGGACGTTCCTGCGCGCCATGGGGGMTGTCGCCGGCCCGGTGCTCKGGGCCGGGCACATCGGGCTGACGGGCAAGGTGCCTAACGGCCAGACCTTTGKGGCGCGCCCGCGGCACATGTGGTTTGTCCGCGAAAGCGAAGCGCACCTGCAGGGGCATAACCTGGGGCAGTCTTCAGCACTGCCCGTCCAGGACAGGCTCGGGGACTTCTGGATCCCGCAGCGAGGCATCTTCATGATCGGCTCGTCAGTGTTCGAGCCGTTCAACCCCGCCACGCACCTCGCCGCGGAGCACTGAACCTTTCTCCTTTAGAAGGGGTACGGTGCGATATCCGGCCGAACGGTCAGCCACTGGATTTCCGTGAAGGATTCCATGTTGGCGTGATGCCCGCCGATCCGCGAGCCGTTGCMCGAATTCTTGACCCCGCCGAAGGGCGAGTTGGCCTCGTCGGATACGGTCTGTTMGTTGATGTGGACCTTGCCGGAGTCGAGCCGGTCGGCGATCGTCATGGCCATGCCGACGTCGCCGAGAATACCGATGGAGAGCCCGTATTCGTTGTCGTTGGCCAGGGCCACGGCCTCGTCCAGGGTGGAGAACTTCATCACCGGCGCCACGGGGCCGAAGATTTCGTCCTTCCACGCCGGGCTGGCGAGATCGAGGTCCGCGAGCACGGTGGGCCGGTAGAAGCGGCCGTCGTGGCTGCCGCCGGCAGCCAGCCGCGCGCCGCCCTGCACCGCATCCTGGACGATCGTGTCCACGCGGTGAAGCTGCTTCTCATCGATCACCGGGMCCAGTGCCACCTTTCCGCTCTTAGGATCGCCCACCGGCAAATGGCTGGCCTTCTCKGCAAGGGCGCTGACGTAGTCCTCATAGATGTCCTCGTGCACGATGTGCCGGCCGGACGCCATGCAGATCTGGCCTTGGTGCATGAAGGAGCCAAACGCGGCGGCCGAGACCGCCTTGGGGAGGTCGACGCCGGGCAGAACGATCATTGCGTTGTTCCCGCCGAGTTCCAGGTGGGCGCGCTTGAGCAGCCGACCGGCGGCTTCGCCCACCTTGCGTCCTGCCGCCGTCGACCCCGTGAAGGCGATGACGCGGACCTCGGGCGCCTCGACGACGGCCGCGCCGATCTCGGCACCGCCCGGCAGCAGCGACAGCAGGCCCGGCGGAAGCCCGGCCTCCTCGAACACCCGGACCAGGGTGACGCCGCCGCAGACCGCCGTGCGCGGGTCAGGCTTGAGCAGCACGGCGTTGCCGAGGGCCAAGGCCGGGGCGACGGCACGGATCGAGAGGATGAGCGGGAAGTTGAACGGCGCGATCACCGAGACGACACCGACCGGGCGTCGCCGGGCGAAGGACCAGCGGTTCTCGTTCGAGGTCAGCACGTCGCCGGCAGGGAGCGAGGGCAGCGCCGAGGCGTCGTAGCATTCGTTGGCCGCGATGTGGGTTTCCAGCCCGGCCTTGGGCGGGATGCCCCCCGATTCGCGGACGATCCAGTCGCCGATTTCCGCGGCGTGTTCCTCCCAGAGCTGTCCGGCGCGGCGCAGCACCGCGGCGCGGTCCTCCGGGTTGCGGGCGGCCCAGTCCTTCTGCGCTGCCGCGGCGACGGCAGCGGCTTCGCGGACATCCTCCACTGAGGCCACGCCGTAGTGGCCCAGCGTCTCGCCGGTTGCGGGTTCGACGGCGTCGCCGATCCCGCCGCGGCCTGGCCGCCAGCCGTTGAGGTGGATATTGCCCTCCCAGAGGGCGGAGTCGAGCAGGGACACGTCCTGTCCTTTCGTCGTGGGGGTCATGCTTCTGGACCGRCCGGTCGAATCCGAACCGGACCGTGCCTTCGTCCATCTCACGTCGGCGGGCCGCTGCCGTCAAGGGGGTTCTGGCCTCAACGGTTGTGGCGTCCGGAGCGCCGTCGCCAAGAGTGCGTGCGCGCCTGGCCCCCGGGGACCTTCGGCCGTGTCGCGACGCGGCCCGGCGCTGACACCATGGAACATGGCCAACATCTATATCCCGTACGGGACCGTTGAAGGACAGACAGCACAGATCGCCGATTACATGGCCGAACTGATCCGGGCGCACGGGCACCAGGCAGAGACGGCGGACCTCAAACATTCCGGTGACACCCTTCCGGGCGGCTGCGACGGCGTGATCGTGGCGGCCTCGGTTCACATGGGCAAGCACGAGGGGCACGTCAAGGACTTCGTCAAGAAGAACMGCGCCGAGCTCGAACGGTTGCCCTCCGCGCTGGTCTCGGTGAGCCTCGCCGCCCACGGAGACKAGGAGAACGCGGAGAGCTACGTGGCGAAGTTCKAGGAGGACACGGGCTGGCGGCCCTCGCACGTCGGATTGTTCGCCGGCGCGCTGCTCTACAGCCACTACGGGTTCATCAAGAAGCACATGATGAAGAAGATCGCCAGCGACAAAGGCTCCCCGGACACGGACACCAACCGTGACTACGTCTACACGGAGTGGGACGGCGTCCAGCGCTTCACGGAGGACTACCTGGCGTGGCTGGCCAAGCTGGGCAGTCAGAAGTAGGACTTTGTTAAAGCGTAGGGCTCAGGAGCGGGCGTAGGGCGGAACAGCGTCGCCGGGCGCGAAGGGCCTGAACCACCGATCGAACGCCAGACTACTGGTGTCGGCGTCGGCACGGTCCTGGCTGTCGGCGGCGTCGTCGGGGTAGAGCGCGTCGCTGTCCGCGTCCTCCAGGAGGACCTCCTCGACGTCGGCCCGCCAGTCCTCCGGAAGGTCCAGTTCGTAGATGTCCTCGGTGATTTCGGCCTGGTCGAGGAGGCAGCGGACGGCGAGCTCGGCGGCGAGGCAGCCCGGCGCAATCCAGCCCCGGACCAGGGATGCGGTGACATCTGCGGCGACGACGATGAATTTCTGGGTGAACTTCGCGTCGTAGCTGGCCGCGAACTGCGGCGGCAGCGAGGACAGGGCCGAGGTCCCGGCGATATCGGCCGGCGTGACAACGTCCAGGGTGCCGAGCGTTCCGAGATCGCGGAACAGTTGGTCAATGAGGATGCTCGACGAATTCCACAGGAGTCCGGCCAGCAGGCGCGTCTGGCKCACGGCTTTCTGACGGTCCTCCGGCGGGACGGCGGCCATTTCGTCCAGGTCTTCGGGATCGAACTGGAGCCGCTGTTCGGCCGTCATGTCGTCCGGGTGCGGATCGAGTCCGAGTAGTTCCAAGCTCAGCCCGGTGAGTTTCCCGGCGTCGGCCAGCAGTTCTTCGGTGATGTCGTCGTCGTCGGCGCTCATGCCCCCGATGCTACCTGCCGTTTGTTCCTGGCCCGATTCGCGTTACGCGGCCGGGCTTGCCGGGTTCTAGGTGGCGGCTGCCCKGGGATGCTCTGACGTCGCGCTGCCGTGCGTCATCCGGACCGCGGCAAGGTAGCTGATTCCCGMGATCAGGGGGACGACGCTGGCCGCGGTGAGCGATGCCAGCGGCCCGGACCGTGCGATGAGCGTGATCAGGAGCGGCAGCACGCCCAGCGCTACGAGCAGCCAGCCGGCCAGCGCGGTGCGTTTCAGGCCGAGGACGGCGGCCGGGAATGCCAGCGCGACGACGCTGACGGCTATGACAGGTCCGTTGTCACTGAGGAAGCTGCGCAGGGCCGCCGGGTCGAAGGCGAGCCAGATGCAGGCCGCAATGAAGGCGGAGGACAGGGCGAGCAGCAGGGGAGAGGTCACCGCCGGCCAGAGCCACGCCGCTGCCGCGAGGATGAGCATTGGCACCACCCAGGCGAGCGTTATCAGCGTTCCCGCCGTTCCGCCGGGATCCTGCATGGCGTCACCACCGATGAAGATTCCCGCGAGGACCGTGAACACGGCCATGACGGCCGCCCCGGTCCGTGTCAGCGCCGTGGCGCGCCGCTGTGGATCCTTTTCACGTGCAAACACAACACCCATCACGACGGCGACCACAACAATCGCGCCGAGCGCCAAAATGACCGGAACGTTCATGGGATGCCTMCTGCAGACGAACGGGGCTTACGTCCATTGGATTCCTGCCCCAGCGGCTTTGCCAAGGGGAGAAAGGCCCGCTTCGCTGGGGCCCGGTTGCTCCGGACTGGTCGCACTGAAGTCGGGGCTTCCCGATTATTGTTCAACCCAAAGCGGCATGGAACAGCCGTACCGTGTGTGGCAGCTTGGCCCGCCCCGCAGTCCGGCCGGACGCACTATACCGGGAGTGGGATGGGATGCACCTCGTCCGCAGGGTGATCCGTGCGTTCATGAAGGCGCTTCACAGCATCCGGCGGCATTGATGTTCCTATTCGGGGAATGGTGACCGCCGGCTTCAAGTAGGCCGGCCGGCTCTACGGACGGTTAAACTCCTGCTGCCACTGTGCCTTATCCCATCTCTCCTGCAGCTTTCGGTCCATGGTCCATTTGCTCTCCCATGTGTCGAAGTTGGCTTTGAAGGTGGGTACGTAGTAACTGGAGCCCTTGCGGCGGGTTCTCTTCTTGAGTCTCAGAAAGAGGCCGAGCAGGATCCACACTGCGATGAGAATTACGACCAGGAAGAATATCGTCTCCACGGGCAACCAGTCCTCGAAGGGGTTTAGTGCACCCAGTTTAATCCAACTAGCGCCGGATAACGAAGCGTGCCGCTTCCCGCCGGCAAGTGCCACTGCCCGTACCGCTGTCGCACGAACAAGAGTTCTGTTTGCCKGTAGGGAATGGTTGTCGGAAATGGCTCCTGAGACGGAGAGTCGTCTCTTGGCMGGATGCTCAGCGCGTCCGCCTTTCAGAGCGAACGCATCGTTGCGCCGGTACCGCAGTGTGTCTGAACAATGTCGGGGCTTCCGTGGCGTGGCCGACAACTCCCGTGCGGGCGATCAGGGAGCAAAACCCCTATCTCGGGGCGTGTCGCATGTGTAATAGTGGCGTTATGTTCATTTTCGTGCTATTGGCGATCGTGCTACTGGTCTTGTTTTGGCAATACATCGTGGCGGGGCTCGCTCTTTGGGTGCTCGTGATCCTTTTGCGCGCCGTGATCAACTGGACGGTGGCCGACCCGGCGCCGGGCTACCGTCGGAAGCCCGTTCAGACCCGGCACGTGGCCAAGCCTGTCCAGCCCAGGCCTGTGCCCGCGCTGAAGCCTGCCCGCGAGCTGCCAGCGCCGGACTATCTGCCCAGGTGGACTGCCAGCCGCCGGCTGGACGCCGGCCGCGAGCATGCCCAGTGGCAGAAGACGTTCGACAGCGCAGCGCAGTAAACCCCGCCGAGCCGGCCTCCGGGGCGGCAGAACCATAGCCCGGTCCAGCGATGCCTCACGGGCACCGATGGCGGAAACCGCGCGGATAAAGCGCGGATAAAGTTCGCCGCCATGGTGGCCTTTTGCGCCTTCAAAGCGTGACGTCGTTCCCGCCCTCAGGCAGCCGCCCCCTGAAAGTGGGCCTCGATGATTCCCTTGATGTCGTCGTGGCAGCCGCCGCAGCCCGTGCCGGCACGGGTCGCCGCGGAAACCTCAGGCACCGTGGAGCAGCCATCGGAGGCCGCGGCGGCAATAGCCGATCYGCTGACGCCGGCGCACCGGCAGACCGTCCGGGCCGGGTCGGCGGCTCCCGGCGAGGCGAGCTGATCCGGACCGTCCAGGCGCAGCAGCAGCGAACGGTCTGCCGGGAGCTCGGCGCCGCGCTCGAAGAGCTGCACGAGCTCCGCCGAGGTGCGGGGCATCCCCACGGCGACCAGCCCCTCCAAGACCCCGGCGCGGGTGGTCATCTTCACGTAGCGGCCGTGCTCCGGATCGGCCCACTGGGCAATCTGCAGCCGGGCGCGGCCGTTCACTGCTCCCGCGGTGAGGGCTTCCTCGTCCCACGGTTCGGCGGACACGTCCCCGGCCACGGCCATGTTCATGCCGCGGGCCTTGAGCACGATCACGCCCGGCAGCTCCGCCGCAAGCGCCGGCAAAGCTTCCGCCTCGGCAGGAGCGCCGGAGGCCAGCAAGGTCAGATATTCGGCGAGCCATTCTGCCTGCCGCCAGCCCGGGCCCACCAGTCCGGACGGGCCGCGCGCGGTGCGGCATTCCACGCATTCGGGGTCCGGGCAGCGGACCTCTGAGCAGTCGCCGATCGCAAAGATGTGGGGCTCGTGGTGGGCGCGGAGCTTGTGGTCCACCAGGATTCCGGTGGCCGTGGAGAGTCCGCAGCCTTCGGCCAGTTCGGTCCGCGGCCGGACGCCGCAGGAGAGGACGAGGAGGTCGCCGTCGATCGCGGAACCGTCATCGAGCAGCAGCGCGGAAAAGCCGCCGTCGGGGGCGTTGTGCTCGACGCCGGTGGAGCGGGCGTTGCCGGCCACGCGCACGCCGCAGTTCCGCAGCGAAGCCGCGAGCACGKCGCCGCCGCCGCGGTCGATGTTCCGGCCCAGGGGATGCGGGCCGTTGTGCACCACGGTGACCGTGGCGCCTTCCTCGGCYGCGGCCAGTGCGGTCTCCAGGCCCAGGACGCCGCCGCCCAGGACCACCACGCGCTTGCCACCGGCCACCGCCGAGTGGAGCACGGACGCGTCGCGGAGATCGCGCAGGGCCGTCACGCCAGGCGGCAGCACCGGGGCGGCCGGGTCCGGGTTGAGCCCGGTGAGGTTCGGGATGACCGGCCGGGAACCGGTGGCGAAGACCAAGCGGTCGTAGCCCGGGGTGGTGCCGTCGGTGAGGACAACCTGTTGGCGGGCGCGGTCCACGCGCCGGACGCGGACGCCCAGCCGGACGTCGACGCCGTCGGCCACCAGCGCGGCCGGGTCAGCGAGGGCCAGGGCGGCCTGCGTGGTCCGGCCGACGCCGAGATCCGCCACGAGGACACGGTTGTACGCGGCCTCGGACTCTTCGCCGACTACCGTCAGGTGCGCGATGCCGCTGCGCACGGCAGGCAGCAGCGCGTCGATCAGCCGCGCGGCGACAGGGCCGAAGCCCACCACCACAATCCGCTCAGTCATGAGGTCTCCTCTGCTTGAAGAACGCGGGCTTGAACACCGCTGTGATCATCGGCCGGGCTGTCCCCGGACACTGCCGGGCGAATCCACACTTTGCTGGTCTTGAACTCAGGCATCCCGGAAATGGGGTCCGTGGCCGCCTCGGTGAGCCGGTTGGCGCTCTCGAGTTCCGGGAAGTGGAACGGCAGGAACACCGTCTCCGGGCGGATGTCCGTGCTGAGCTCGGCACGGCAGCTGACCTCGCCGCGMTCGTTGGAAATCGAGACGTAGTCGCCGTCGGCGATGCCCTGGGCGGCGGCCGCGGCGGGGTGCAGCTGCAGTCGCGCCTCCGGCCGGGCCTCCACCAGCGCGGCCACCCGGCGGGTCTGCGCCCCGGACTGGTAGTGCTCCATGAGGCGGCCGGTGATCAGCGTCATCGGCTTGCTGCCACGGTCCGCCGTGGAAGCGGGCGCGGAGTCCCGAGAAACAGAACGACGTCGGGGCGTCACCGCCGTGAACACGGCCCGCCCGTCCGCATGGGCAAAAGCCTCCAGGAAGAGTCGCGGGGTGCCGGTGCCACCCGACGGGTACGGCCAGTAGGCGGCCTCGCCGCGGTCCAGCATCGCGTAGTCGATTCCGGAGTAGTCGGCCAGGCCGCCCGAGGACGCGAGCCGGAGTTCCTCGAACACGGTCTCCGGGTCCTCACTGAAGGTGGAGGGCGCATGCAGGAKCTCGGCCAGCCGGGTCATGATCCACAGCTCGCTGCGGACACCGGGCGGGGGAGTGAGGGCCCGGCGGCGGCGGAGCACGCGGCCTTCGAGGTTGGTGAGGGTTCCCTCTTCCTCGGCCCACTGCGTCACGGGCAGGATCAGGTCCGCCTCGGCGGCGGTCTCGGAGAGGAAGAAATCGCACACCACGAGGAAGTCCAGGCTGCGCAGGCCCTCGATCACGGCGTTGGCATCCGGGGCGGAGACCGCCACGTTGGCGCCGTGCACGAAGAGGCACCGGACGCCGTCGGGCTGTCCGAGGGACTTCAGGAGCTGGACGGCGGGGAGGCCGGGGCCGGGGATCAGGGTCTCGGGCACGCCCCACACCTTCGCGATGTAGGCGCGGGCGGCGGGGTCGGTGATCTTCCGGTAGCCGGGGAGCTGATCGGCCTTCTGGCCGTGTTCACGGCCGCCCTGGCCGTTGCCCTGGCCGGTGAGCGTGCCGTAGCCGCTGCGCGCGGAGCCCGGCAGCCCCAGCAGGAGCGAGAGGTTGATGGCGGCCGTGGCAGTGTCAGTGCCGTCGACGTGCTGTTCGACGCCGCGGCCGGTGAGGATGTAGCTGCCGCCCTTGCGGGCGCCGTCGGCCAGCCTGCGGGCGGTGTCGCGGATCAGCCCGGCCGGGACGCCGGTGATCGACTGGACCCGTTCCGGCCAGAAGCTTCCGACGCTGCGGACCACGGCGTCGTAGCCGGCGGTCCGTTCCGCGATGAACGCGGMGTCGGCCAGTCCCTCGTGGATCACCACGTGGGAGATGCCCAGGAGGAGGGCGAGGTCGGTGCCCGGCAGGGGCTGCAGGTGCAGACCGCCGCCGTCGGAGGTAAACGCGGCGGTGGCGGAGCGCCGGGGGTCGACGACGATCAGCCCGCCGGCGTCGCGCGCGCCCTGCAGGTGCTGGACGAAGGGCGGCATGGTCTCGGCGACGTTGGAGCCGAGCATCAGGATGGTGCTGGCGGCGTCGAGGTCCGCCAGCGGGAACGGCAGCCCGCGGTCCAGGCCGAAGGCGCGCATGCCGGCCGCGGCCGCGGAGGACATGCAGAACCGTCCGTTGTAGTCGATCCGTKAGGTGCCCAGGGCCAGCCTGGCGAATTTGCCGAGCTGGTAGGCCTTCTCATTGGTAAGGCCGCCGCCGCCGAAGACTCCGACGGCGTCCGCTCCGTGTTCGGCGCGGGCCTTCTTCACGGCGGAGACGATCCGCATGACGGCCTCGTCCCAGCTGACCGGGCGGTGGACGCCGTCGTCGTCCTTAATCAACGRTTCCGTGACGCGGCCCGGGTGGTCCAGCAGTGACGCGGAGGTCCAGCCCTTGCGGCACAGGCCGCCGCGGTTGGTGGGGAAGTCCCGGCCGGTCACAGTGAGGAGAGGCGCATTTGCGGGTGACACAGCGACGGCGGGTGCCGGCGCGGCGTCAACGGGGTCTGACCCCGGCTGGGGAGCCGGGGTCAGAACGGCTGGAGTGGTGAGCGTCATGGCGCACTGCAGGGCGCAGTAGGGGCAGTGCGTGTCGGCGCCGGTGGTCATGTTAGACGTGTCCCATCGCGTTTCGGTTGGCGTTGCGGATGTAGCAGAACCAGCAGACGGCCAGCATCAGGACGTAGGCCCCGACGAATCCGTAGAAGGCCGAGGTGTAGGAGCCGCTGGCGGTGTTGGAGGCGTTGAGCACCTGCGGGATGATGAATCCGCCGTAGGCGCCGATGGCCGAKATCAGGCCGAGGGCCGAGGACGCGAGCCGCTGGGTGGTGTGGGTGCTGGCCCCGGAGCGGGCGGCCCGGCTGGAGGTGGCGAAGATGATCGGGATCATGCGGTAGGTGGCGCCATTCCCGAAACCGCTCGCGGTGAACAGCAGCAGGAACAGGAACAGGAAGAGCCAGAAGTTCTTCATGGGGAGGGTCCAGAGMATGGTCAGGGTGATGACGGCCATGGCGGCGAAGGCTGCGACGGTCATGCGGGCCCCGCCCATCCGGTCCGCCATGCGTCCGCCATAGGGGCGGGCCAGGGAACCGACCAGCGGGCCGAGGAAGGCCAGGGACAGGGCCACGGTGCCGACGGAGATCGAGGAGAATGCCGGGAAGTAGTCCTTGATGAGCTTGGGGAAGACGCCGGCGAAGCCAATGAACGAGCCGAAGGTGCCGATGTACAGCAGCGCCATGATCCACAGGTGCGGTTCCTTGAGCGCGGCCAGCGAACCCGCGACATCGCCCTTGGCGCTGGTGAGGTTGTTCATGTACTTCCAGGCGCCGAAGGCGGCCAGCAGGATCAGCGGGACCCACATGAACCCGGCGACGGGCAGGTTCACGGTGCCGGCTGCCAGCAGCGTGATAGCGATCGGCACGGCCAGCTGTGCGACGGCGGCGCCGAGGTTTCCGCCGGCGGCGTTCAGGCCCAGGGCCCAGCCTTTTTCCCGGGCCGGGTAGAAGAAGGTGATGTTCGCCATCGAGCTGGCGAAGTTGCCGCCGCCGAATCCGGCCAGGGCCGCCACGAAGAGCATGACGCCGAACGGGGTGGCCGGGTTKGCGACACACAGGCCCAGTCCGATCGTCGGAATCAGCAGCAACAGCGCGGAGACGATGGTCCAGTTGCGGCCGCCGAAGCGCGGCACCATGAACGTGTAGGGGATCCGCAGCGTGGCKCCCACGAGGCTTGGCATGKAGATCAGCCAGAAGATCTCGTTGGTGGAGAACTTGAAGCCTGCGGCGGGAAGCTGGACCACCACGATCGACCACAGCTGCCAGACCACGAAGCCCAKGAACTCGGCGAAGATGGACCAGTTCAGKTTGCGACGGGCGATCGCGCGGCCGGCCGATTCCCACTGTTCCTTGTTTTCCGCATCCCAGTTGGCAATCCAGCGGCCGGGCCGGTGCTCGAGGGTAAGGGTGTCGGCAGTGCGGGCGGCGCCGGCATCTGCGGTGCCGATTTCGGCGGTGCGTTCAGCAGTCACTTAGGAGACCTCCTTGGGGGGTGTTGTCCTTCAACGGTAGGTACGCCGCGTTTCCGGGACGGTCGCGGTTTATTAACGTGCTGTGACGTTTGCCTATCGGGGCTTATGTGACGGTGTGAGAATCGCTGTGACGACCACCACGTGAGACGAACCAAAGTGTCCAAATAGTGGAACGTTTGTCCATTGGGTGGACGATGGGAACTATTATCAGACATATACGAATCCCTAGCCGGCGGCCCGGGGCATCGGGCCCTGGGGAACATCCGTCCGGTCATCATGAAAGCGTTACTACATGTCCTCCACTGCAACCTCCGCGGAGCATGGGTCTGCCAAGCAGGTGAACTCGCGCGGCCGCGTGATCGTCGCCAGCCTGATCGGCACCACCGTCGAGTTCTACGACTTCTACGTGTACGCCACCGCTGCCGTGCTGGTCTTCCCGAAGCTCTTCTTCCCGGGGCAGAACGAGACCACGCAGCTCCTGGCATCCTTCGCCGTGTTMGGCGTCGCGTTCATCGCGCGGCCGCTCGGCTCGATCGTCTTCGGCCACTTCGGTKACAAGTTCGGCCGCAAGGGCACGCTCGTGGCCTCGCTGCTGACAATGGGCATTGCCACCTTCCTGATCGGCTGCCTCCCGACGGCGACCGTTCCCGGCTGGACCTTCTGGGCCCCGGCTCTGCTCGTCGTGTTGCGCTTCGCCCAGGGCCTGGCCCTCGGCGGGGAATGGAGCGGCGCGGCGCTGCTCGCCACCGAGAACGCCCCGGCAAACAAGCGTGCCATCTACGGCACGTTCCCGCAGCTGGGTGCGCCCATCGGCTTCATCATCGCCAACGTGATCTTCCTGATCTTCAGCTACACCCTGACCCCGGCGGCATTCGAGGCGTGGGGCTGGCGCGTGCCGTTCCTGGCCAGCGCCGTGATGGTGATCATCGGCCTCTACGTCCGGCTCAAGCTGATCGAAACCCCCGCCTTCACCAAGGTCCTCGAATCCAAAGAGGTCGCCAAGCTGCCGCTGGCACGGGTCTTCAAGACCAGCTGGCGCCCGCTGATCCTCGGCACGTTMATCATGCTCGCCACCTACGTGCTCTTCTACCTGATGACCACATTCACGTTGACCTATGGCACCCGGGCGGCCAGCCTGGACGCGGCGAAGGCCGCCGCCGTAAAGGCCGGCAAGCCGATGACCGATGCCGCCGCGGCGGCGTTCGTGCCGGGTCTTGGCTACACCCGGAACGACTTCCTCTGGATGCTGATCGCCGGCGTCGTGTTCTTCGGCATCTTCACGCTGGTCTCCGGCCCGCTGGCCGAGAAATTCGGCCGCCGCAAGATGCTGATCGCAGTGACCTTCGGCATCCTCGCCTTCGGCCTGCTGTTCGTTCCGCTGTTCAGCGCCGGCTTCGTGGGCGCCATGGCACTGCTGGTCATCGGCTTCTCGCTTATGGGCCTGACGTTCGGCCCCATGGGCGCGCTCCTGCCGGAGTTGTTCCCGACCAACGTCCGCTACACCGGCTCCGCGATCAGCTACAACGTCTCCAGCATCCTTGGCGCGGCTGTGGCTCCGTTCATCGCCRTCTGGCTCTGGGAACTGKCGGGCGGCAGCACCGTGCTGGTGGGCGTCTACCTCGCCTCCATGGCCGTGCTGACATTGATCGCCCTGTTCGTGAGCAAGGAAACCCGGGACCTTGACTACGAGAACAACGTAGCCTGACCCTGCAGACCTGCTGCTGACGGAAATGCCCGGCGTGTTCGCTGAACACGCCGGGCATTTCCGCGTCCGGCACTTCTCGTCGGTCCGTTTCTGGTGACTGCCGGCGGGACTAGCTCGCGTAGCGCTCGACGAAGTTCCGGAGGATTTTCATCGGTTCGGTGGCCGCGAACTGCCGGGCGTCTTCCATCAGCATCTCGGCCGATTCCGGCGGGAAGTATCCGGCATGGCGGTAGATGTCGATCCGGGTGATCAGCCCCTCGGCGTCGAGCTCAGGATGGAACTGGGTGGCGTAGAGGTTGGTCTTGATCCGGAACATGTGCACAGGGCAGGCGGCCGAGCTGGCCAGGAGCACCGCGTGGGCAGGCAGGACGGTGCAGGCTTCCTTGTGGCCGGTGAAGGCCGTGAAGCTCTCCGGCAGCCCGCGCAGGAGGGGATCCACGAGCCCATCCTCCGTCAGCTTGATGGTGACGCCGCCCAGGCCTTCGCCGTACGTCCGGTCGATCACGGCGCCCTGGTGCCGGCCCAACGTGCCCACCCCGTAGCAGGCGCCCAGGAACGGGAAATCCTCAGCGACGACMCTGTCCAGCAGCGCGGCGAGCTCGCGCTCCACCCGGTGCTGGGTGTCGGTCTTATGCTCTGAAGGGTCGCTCGAGGTGAACGGGCTTCCGCCCACAATCACTCCGGAGTAGCGCGACAGCTCCAGCTCAAGCAGCGGTCCGGCTTCCATCCGGACGCGGTGCAGCTGCCCGGGTTCCAGTCCGCCGTAGCGCAGGTAGGCCCGGTATTCGTCCTCGGCGGCCTCGTCCTCGGCGCGGGAGGCGAGGAGCAGAAATGGCTTCACAGACCAAGTTTGCACGGGCKGGACGCAGGGGCGCCAKAGGCGCGCCYGCGTCCCGCCCGGGGGATGCTAAGGGCCGAAGCTACTCGGCCGCGCCGTCCTCGATCAGGGCGATGATGGCGCCGGCGGAGACCGTCTCGCCGGCAKCGGCGGAGAGGCCGATGACGATGCCGGCGCGGTGCGCGGTGAGCGGCTGCTCCATCTTCATCGCTTCGAGCACGACGACGAGATCGCCTTCGGCGACGRCGTCGCCCTCGGCGACGGMCACCTTCACGATGGTGCCCTGCATGGGAGAGGTCAGCGCGTTGCCGCTCGCGGCCACGGCTGCGCCGCCGCTGCGGAGGCGTTTCTTGGCCTTGGCCGGCTTGGCGCCGGCCGTGGTGCTGACCGAGCCGAGTGATGCGGGCAGGACGACTTCCAGGCGCTTGCCGCCGACCTCGACGACGACGCGCTGGCGGTCGCCGGCGTCGGCCGCTTCAGCCTCGGTGCCGGTGGGGGCCCAGGCGGGAATGTCGTTGACGAAGGCCGTCTCGATCCAGCGGGTGTGGACCTTGAAGGGGCCCTCGGCCGGTGCGAAGTCCGGGTTGGAAACCACCGCGAGGTCGAACGGGATGACGGTGGGGATGCCTTCCACCACCATCTCCTCGAGCGCGCGCCGGGACCGCTGCAGGGCCTGGGTGCGGGTGGCGCCGGTGACGATCAGCTTGGAGAGCATGGAGTCGAAGTTGCCGCTGATGACATCGCCCTGCTCCACGCCGGAATCGATGCGGACACCGGGGCCGGTCGGGTTCTTGAGCGTGGTGATGGTGCCGGGGGCGGGCATGAAGTTCCGTCCCGGGTCCTCGCCGGTGATGCGGAATTCGATCGAGTGGCCGCGGACTTCCGGGTCCCCGTAGCCGAGCTCCTCGCCGCGGGCCAGCCGGAACTGTTCGCGCACGAGGTCGATCCCGGTGACCTCCTCGGAGACACAGTGCTCGACCTGAAGGCGGGTGTTGACCTCAAGGAAGGAGATGGTGCCGTCCTGGCCGACGAGGAACTCGCACGTGCCCGCGCCGAGGTAGCCGGCCTCTTTCAGGATGGCCTTGGACGATTCGTAGAGGCGCCGGTTCTGCTCCTCCGTCAGGAAGGGGGCCGGGGCCTCCTCGACGAGCTTCTGGTTGCGGCGCTGGAGCGAGCAGTCGCGGGTGGAGACGACCACAACGTTGCCGTAGGCGTCGGCGAGGCACTGGGTTTCGACGTGCCTCGGGGCGTCCAGGAAGCGCTCAATKAAGCACTCGCCGCGGCCGAAGGCGGCGGTGGCCTCGCGCACGGCGGATTCGAAAAGTTCGGGGATTTCCTCGCGGGTGCGGGCCACCTTGATGCCGCGGCCGCCGCCGCCGAAGGCCGCCTTGATGGCGACCGGCAGGCCGAACTTGTCCACGAAGTCGAGGATTTCCTCGGCGGACGCCACGGGATCGGCGGTCCCGGGAACCTGCGGGGCGCCGACCTTCTCGGCGATGTGGCGGGCCTGGACCTTGTCGCCCAGGGCCGAGATCKCCTCGGGGGAGGGCCCGATCCACGTGATGCCGGCGTCGATCACCTTCGCGGCGAAGTCGGCGTTTTCGGCCAGGAAGCCGTACCCCGGGTGGATGGCGTCCGCGCCGGACCGGCGGGCGACGTCGATGATCTTGTCCATCACGAGGTAGGACTCCGCGGCGGTGTTGCCACCCAGCGCGTAAGCCTCGTCGGCGAGCCGGGCGTGCAGCGCGTCGCGGTCAGGATCGGCGTACACGGCCACCKAGGCGATGCCCTCATCGCGGGCGGCGCGGATGATGCGCACCGCAATTTCTCCGCGGTTGGCGATCAGCACTTTGCTGAGCGGGCGGGTGCCCGCGGCTGCAAGTGACTGCGTTGATCCCGGCACGGTGGTTGCGGACTGCTCCGAATTTGCTGACAAGGCGTCTCCTTCTTTCCTTCAGGGAGCCTAGCGCGGTTTTGAGGGTTCCGCCGATATTACTTGCGGATTCCGCGCGTAAACGGCCCTTCCTTTGTAGGGTTGCCACAAAKGGCGGCGAATTGGCTCATTCCGCCGTCGCTGGCAGTCCCCCTGCTCTCACTCGGCACGGACGTCTGCCGGGTCAATGGCCCCGCCCGTCCAGAGTTCGGTGATTCCCACATTGGCCTGGCTGAGCAGCGCCCGGAGCGTGGAAATGGAAAGCCCGACGACGGTGTGGGGGTCGCCGTCGACCYTCCGGATGAACGCCCCGCCGTAGCCGTCGATCGTGAAGGAGCCGGCGCACTGGAGGGGCTCGCCGGTGGCGATATAGGTCTCGATCTCCTCGGCGCTCATCTCCATGAAGTGCACCTCGGCCGAGGACACCGAGCCCAGCGTGGCGCCGKAGCCCCGGGCGGTGAAGTCCCCGCCGACGTCGTCTGTGTATCCGCCGTCGGTGTCGCGGCAGTCCACGAGCCAGTGGCCCGTGTGCAGGACGCCCATGCTGCCGCTCATACGGAGCATGCGTTCACGGGCGACGTCGGCCGTGTAGGGCTTGCCGTGGGCCTCGCCGTCGAACTCGAAGACCGAATCGCAGCCGATGACGATGGCGCCGTCGGCCTCCGGCAGGKAGGCGACGGCCTCGGCCTTGGCCCGGGCGAGCAGGAGGGCGGTGTCATGTGGGTCCGTCACGCCGTAGCGGGCCTGGACGGCGTCCTCGTCCACGTCGGAGACAAGGACCTCGTGCCGGATCCCGGCGTGGCTGAGCAGCTTGGTGCGGGCGGGGGACTGGGAGGCAAGAATGAGGCGGGTCACGGATCCAGCCTAATCCACCGCAGCACAGCAACGCGGGGTCACCCAGCGCCCGTCCGGGGGCCTCCAGGGGCGCCAAGTCGCTCCGCGTTGTCGGCGCGTGGCCAGGGCGAAAGACTCTGGCTGCGGATACTTGCTCATGGTGTGGTTGCCTCGGGACACTACAGGGAATCGAGCAGCCCATGACCGGATGGCTAGTGGCAAGCGTTGGCAGCGTTGGGGACGGAACATATTTTGGCTGGGACGGCTTCACCATCCAGTCGGGAAACCTGATAGTGATCGTTGTGATGATCATCCTGTTTGTCCTGGCCTTGGTCCTGCCTTTTCCCGGCGGGAAGCGGCGGAAATGACCGCCCAGACGACGCCGGGGCATCGCACGCCGGTCGAGGAACCTGACGCCCACACCTGGACGGGCAGAGCCCGCCGGTGGCTCCTTAAGAAGCTTCCTCCGGACAAGCTCTTGCCCGAGGACCAGCCGAGCTATGTGGCATCCTGGGCGTACGTCTTCGGCATGGGGGCTATCGCTTCACTGCTGTGGATCGTCATTTCGGKGATCGTKCTGGGACTGAACGGACCCCAGTGGTACCACGTTTCATCGCTGGGGCACTTCGTCAACAGCACCCATCTGTGGAGCGTGGAGCTCTTCTTCATCTTCATGGTGGTGCATCTGTGGCTGAAGTTCTGGATGGCGGCCTGGCGCGGGGGCCGGGTCCTGACCTGGATCACCGGCGTGATCTCCTTTGTCGTTTCCATCGTGGCGGCCTTCACCGGGTATCTGCTCCAGACGAACTTCGATTCCCAGTGGATTGCCTTCGAAGCCAAGGATGCGCTGAACGCGGTCGGAGTAGGCGCCTGGTTCAACGTCGCCAACGTCGGGCAGCTCTTCACCTGGCACATCACACTGCTGCCCCTGGCCGTGGGCGCTGTGGTGGTCCTGCATGTCCTGCTGGTCCGGGTCCACGGCGTTGTACCTCCGCTTGAGGCCGAGGAGTCCKACGCCCAGCTGCTTCACAACCGCCCCGAGCCCGCGGAACCGCCGGAGACCGCCGAAGCCCCGGACTCCAACACACCGCCGGAGCCCACCGAATCCCGGGGCGCAGTGCGATGACCAGGAAAACCAACAGCACCTCTTGGCGGAAGACGGACGACGTTGCCAGCCGGCCCTGGACGGGCAGCGTCCGCGAATATGACCTCATCAAGGAACTGATCATCGGTGTTGTGGTGGTCGGCCTGCTCGTGCTCGGCGTATCCGCCCTCTTCGGGTCCCCTGATGAGCCCAGCGTCAGCCTCAAAGCGTGGGCCACGGCCGCTCCGGCGGATTTCGTTGGCACCGCCGCAAAAGAACTGGCCGGAACCAGCGATTCCGCGGCGTACGGGCCGCCCTACAACTCCACTCCGGGTGCGTCGCAGACAATCGGCCCCGTGGACCTGCAAAGCCTCTCCGGCGTCCGCCTCCCGGTCGATGCCGCCAATGACTTCGTGATCACCCCGCTGGCGACGCTGCCGTCGCCACCCGCAGACCTGGCGCGTTGGATGGCGGCCACGGATCAGCAGCGCTCAGTCTGGGCAGCCGCCTATTCCGACGCCCTCGCCGMCGCGCCCGATAACGACCCCGCCAAGGTGGCCGACGGCGATTACGGGCCGGTCCCCGCGCTGACCGGCGCCTTGCTGGACATGGCGCGCCAAGGCAATCTGGACGGCGTGCTGCAGAACGGCGGAAACTTCTACAACACGGACTACACGCGTAGCCTCCTGTTCCTGGGAGACGGCAGCTACTTCCCGGGTCTCGCGGCAAGCCAACACCTCTCCGGGGATCAGTGGGGCGTGATKAACGAAACCGGCGATACGCCGGGGCAGTCGTKGTTGTGGCTCTTCTCGCTCCTTTACCAGGTGGAACCGTTCAAGTCCGCGCCGAATGCCGATGCCCTGGTTGTGGTCACAATGTTCGTGCTCACGGCATTGCTGACACTGCTGCCGTTCATCCCCGGTCTGAGGTCGCTGCCGCGTTGGATTCCCCTTCAACGCTTGGTCTGGAAGGACTACTACCGCAATCGCTGAGGGAGCCCGCGTTGCTCTAGCGGGCGGCGCATACCGTCGTACCGCGCTGGCGAACGTCAGCGCGCTGCGACCTCTTCAGACTCGGCTTCGRGCTCGACCTCAGTCGAGGCCGCTGCGGCGCGTGCCGGCTGGTGGAGCTTGGCGCCCTCGACGTCGACGTCCGGCAGGATCCGGTCCAGCCAGCGGGGAAGCCACCAGGCCTTCTCGCCGAGCAGGTACATCACGGCGGGGACGATTGTCATGCGGACCACGAACGCGTCCACCAGCACGCCGAAGGCCATGGCGAAGCCCAACGGCCGGACCATGTTCAGGTGCGAGAAGATGAAGCCGGAGAACACGCTGACCATGATGATGGCGGCGGCGGTGACCACGGACGCGGCATGGCTAAAACCGGTGCGGACCGCGTGCTTGGCTGATTCACCGTGCATGAACGACTCGCGCATGCCTGAGGTAATGAACACCTGATAGTCCATGGCCAGGCCGAACAGCACGCCGATCAGGATGATCGGCAGGAAGCTCAGCACGGCACCCGGATTCTCGACGCCGAACACGCCCCCCAGCCAGCCCCACTGGTAGACGKCGACGACGGMACCGAAGGCGGCGGCGAGCGAGAGCAGGAAACCGCCGGTGGCCAGCAACGGTACCCAGATAGAGCGGAACACGAGCAGCAGGAGGATCAGCGAGAGGCCCACCACGATGGCCAGGTACGGCGGCAGCGCGTCACCGAGCTTGGTGGACACGTCGACGTTGCCGGCGGTCTGTCCGGTGAGCCCGATGCTGACGCCGGTGGAGTCCTTGATCTGGGCCTTTTCGGCCCGGAGGTCGGAGACCACCTGGACGGTGCTCGCGCTGGCCGGACCCTCGTTCGGGATGACCTGGAAGACGGCGKTGCGGCGGTMCTCGCTCAGGGCCAGAGGCACGGCGGCGGTGACGTTCTCGGTCTTGCGCAGGATGTCCGCGACGGCGAACTGCTTGGCCGTGGCGTCGGCTTCGCTGAGTCCTTCGGGGAGGTCGCCCACCACGATGATCGGGCCGGTCATGCCCTCGCCAAAGCTTCGCTTGGTCACGTCATAGGCCTTGAAGGCTGGCGAGGCGACCGGCTCGGAGCTGGCATCGGGCAGGGCAAGCCGCAGCTGGCTCGCCGGCAGCGCCACGATGCCCAGCAGCAGGACGCCGGCCAGCAGGGTCAGGACCGGGTGCCGTGTGACGAGGCCGCCCCAGCCGTGGGTGCTGCGGCGTTCGTCGCGGGCCCGGTCCTCGGTCTCGTGGCCCGGGGCGGCGTTGTGCTTCTCCGCCTTGGCCCAGGCTCGCTTGGAGATCAGTTTCCGGCCCACAAGGGAGAGGACAGCGGGCGTCAGTGTCAGGGCAACGACGACGGCGACGGCTACCGTCGCGGCGGCCGAGAGACCCATGACGGCCAGGAACGGAAGGCCGGGGACCACGAGGGCCGCGAGGGCGATGATGACAGTAAGGCCAGCGAAGAGCACAGCGTTGCCGGACGTGCCGGTGGCCAGCGCCACGGATTCCTMGGCGTCCATACCGCCGAGCAGCTGTCCGCGGTGGCGGTTGACGATGAACAAGGAGTAGTCGATCCCGACGGCAAGGCCGAGCATCAGCGCCAGCATCGGGGAGATGGAGCTCATGTCCATGGCACCGCTGAGGGCGAAGGTGCCGCCCACACCGACGGCGACGCCGACGATGGCCATCAGCAGCGGAAGCCCGGCAGCGATCAGGGTCCCGAGCATGATGATCAGGACCAGGGCTGCCACCGCGATGCCGAGAATTTCGGCGGTGCCGAAGATCTCGGAAATGTCCTCGCTGATCTCCTTGCTGGGCAGGGCAGTCACGTTGGCGGCGGAAACCTCCTTGACGATGTTCTGGACTTCCTGCCGGACCTCAGGCTTGAGGCCGTTGATGGAGGTCTTGAACTGGATCTGCGCGATCGCGGCCTTGCCGTCCTCGGAGACGAAGCGCAGGCCCTTCGATGCTTCCAGCTGACGTGTGCCGAGGGCCAGCTTTGCCTCGCCGGCTTCCAGTTCTTTGGTGCCGGCGTCGAGCTTTGCCTGGCCTTCGGCGAGGGCCGCCTTCTGCTGGCCGAGCTGCGCCTCGATGACGGCGCCCGGCATGCCGGCCGCCGTCATCTGCTGCTCGGCAGCATCCAGCTTGGCCTTTCCTGCGGCCAGCTCGGCCGTGGCCTGGTCCAGCCGGGCTTTGCCGGCGGCGGACTGCTCCTTGCCCGCGGCGAGGTCGGCGGCGGCCTTGTCCAGTTGCGCCTGGGTGGCGAACGGGTCAACCGTGCCCTGGACATCGGGCAGGGTCTTCAGCTTTGCCAGCGCCGCCGTGACCGCATCCTTTCCGGCCTGGCTGAACTGGGCATCGTTGGCTTCGAACACGACGCTCGCGGAGCCGCCGGAGGACGAGGGAAGCTCGCTCTTGAGCTTGTCCGCCATCTGCTGKGTTTCGGTGCCGGGAATCTGGAAGTTATTGGACAAAGTCCCGTGGAAGGCGGCTGCCGCACCACCGACGGCCACCATGACGGCGAGCCAGAGGGAGATGACGAGCCAGCGGTGACGGTAGGAGAACTTGCCGAGACGGTAAAGCAATAGGGCCATGTCAGTGCCGATCTGGGGAAGGGGCGGGGGAGTGGGATGCGAAACCGGAGCCCAGCAGGCCCATGGATTCGATCAGGAGCTGGCGCAGGACGGACAGGGAATCCGGGCTGAGGTCGCCGCCGCAACGGGCAAACCAGACGTCCAGGGCGGCTTTGCCGCAGGAAATGACCGAACCGGCGAGGGCACGCAGATAGAGTTCGTCGATGTCGTGGCCGGCCGTCCGGGCAAAGCGTTCGCGGGCGGCCTCGATGATTTGTTCAGTGCAGTGGTCCCAGGCTTCCAGTTCGGAGCGGCTGAGCTGGGGATTGGTCTGGCCCAGGCTGTAAATCTCGGCTACCGGTGCAACGGTCATGGGATCGGCCAGTTCAACGAGGGCTGCCCGCGCCGAGTCCAAGATGGGTTCGTCGGCCGGACGCAGCCGGAACTGCTGGAGCGCCGTGTCAAGAAATCCGAATGTCACCGAGGCCAGCGCCGCCTCGGTGCTGCCGAAGTAGTTGAAGAAGGTGCGGCGGGATATCCCTGCGGCGTCGGCAATGTCCTCCACCGTGAAGTTTCCGGGGCCCCGCGACCGGAGCAGATTTAGTGCGGCATCAGTGATGGCCTGCCGGGTGGCCGCCTTATTTAGTTCGCGGCGTGACGGGACKCCGGGTTCACCGGATGCGGCAGCCTGGCCGCCGGCAGAGGATGGTAGTGCAGACACGCCCTTACACTACGTGCATGTTTGCACTCTGGGCAAGTATTTTCAAGGCTTGAGGCTCAGGGGTTGAGTTCGCTGGCCGCGTCGCCGGAACCGGCCAGGTAGATCGACTGGCCAGTCGCTCCGGGCTCGTCGTGTGAGAGTGGAATGGCAAAGACGGCAGTGCCGTACGCGCAGATCTCTGTCCAGTTGGGCCCGATCGCTGACGTGTCGAAGCGCATGGCGACGATGGCGTTGGCGCCGCGCTGCTCGGCTTCGGAGACCATCCGGGCCATGACCTGCTGCCGGCTGTCGTAGAGGGCCCGGGTCATTTCCCGCACCTCGCCGCCGCCCAAAGAACGGAAGCCCGCCATGACCTGGGCGGTGACGTCCCGGGAGCGGACGGTCAGCCCCATGACTTCGCCGAAGACGGCGTCGATCCGGTGGCCCGGGATGTCGTTCGATGTGACGATCAGCATGCCCAGAGCCTATCCATTTTTGGGGCCTGGGCGAGGGCAGCCATGCAGCGGGATTCACGTCTGCGCCAGGGGCGGGATCCGTTGCCGGATTCACAGGAACCTGAAAGCTGGGAGACAGCTATCTCTGCTGGCGCGGGTGCAGACTGGAAACGCTGGTGGTACCGACTTCCCAAGGAGAGCCGTCAGCAACAAAAGCCGTCACCGCGCGGCAGATCCAGGAGACACACATGTCACGCACAACCAAAATCGCGCTCGGCCTTGGGGCCGCGGCGGTGGCACTCGGGGCCGGGCTCGGAGTCGCCGGGATGGCCTCTGCCACGACGACGCCGAGCCCCACCCCGTCCTCCAGCTCCAGCGCCCCGGGTGGCACCTTTTCCGACGGGCACGGCATGCACGGTGGGCGCCACGGCCATGGACCCGCGGGCGCCGAGCTCGGCACCCGTGTCAAGGACCTCGCCGCCAAACTCGGCGTTGACGAGGCCAAGGTCACTGACGCCCTGAAGGCCTTCCGCGACGCGAACAAGCCGACCACCCCGCCGGCCGAAGGGCAGAAGCCGGACCGCGCCGCGATGGAGAAGGCTTTGGCCGCGTCCCTGGCGAAGTCCCTTGGCATCGATGAAGCCAAGGTCACGGCCGCCCTGGAGGAAATCCGGGCCGCGGAGCAGAACCAGCACGCCGCCGCGCTGAAGCCCCGGCTGGACCAGGCTGTCAAGGACGGCACCCTGACCCAGGCCGAAGCGGACGCCGTTACCAAGGCGGCGGAAAAGGGCGTGATCGGCGGCCGCTAAGGGCCAGCCCTCCGGCCCGTTCAATGGAAACGGCGAAGTCCCCGGGAGTTTCCCGGGGACTTCGCCGTCGCACTTTTGCCTGTGCGGCCGGACCGGCTAGGCCGTGGCGTCCGCCAGTTCGCGCTCCGCCGTCGGCCGCGCTGCGGCGGGTGCCGGGGCAGCGGCCGGATCGGCAGCCGGCGCGGCCACAACGTCGGCGAGGTCGTCGCTGAACGGATCGCCGTTCCGCGGCGCGTTGTAGAGGGTCTCGTCCAGGATGCCTTGGCGCTTGGCCACGATCGCAGGGATCAGGGCCTGGCCAGCCACGTTGACGGCGGTGCGGCCCATGTCCAGGATCGGGTCGATCGCCAGCAGGAGCCCGACGCCGGCCAGCGGCAGTCCCAGGGTGGAAAGCGTCAGCGTCAGCATCACGACGGCGCCGGTGGTGCCGGCGGTCGCGGCCGAGCCGAGCACGGACACCAGCGCGATCAGCAGGTACTGGGTGAAATCAAGCTGGATGCCGAAGAACTGGGCCACGAAGATCGCAGCGAYGGCGGGGTAGATCGCGGCGCAGCCGTCCATCTTGGTGGTCGCGCCCAGGGGCACCGCGAACGAGGCGTAGGCGCGCGGGACGCCCAGGCTCCGTTCGGCCACGCGCTGGGTCAGCGGCAGCGTGCCGATCGAGGAGCGGGAGACGAAGGCCAGCTGCACGGCGGGCCACACGCCCGAGAAGTACTGCTTGACGGACAGGCCGTGGCTGCGGATCAGGACGGGGTAGACCACGAACAGCACAAGGGCCAGGCCGATGTAGATGGCCACCGTGAACTTGCCGAGCGAGCCGATGGTGTCCCAGCCGTAGACGGCCACGGCGTTGCCGATCAGGCCGACCGTGCCCAGCGGCGCGATCCGGATGATCCACCAGAGGACTTTCTGGATGACGGCGAGGGCGGAGGCGTTGAGTTTCAGGAGCGGCTCGGCGGCCTTGCCGACCTTGAGCGMGGCGATGCCKACGGCGATGGCGATCACCAGGATCTGGAGCACGTTGAAGCTCACCGCCGTGGTGGCGACGCCGTCGGTGACCGTGGTGGTGGCGCCAAGGCCCAGGAAGTTCTTGGGGAACAGCCCGGTGAGGAAGGCCCACCAGTCGCCGGACTTGCCGGCGTACTTGGCTTCCTGGTTGATACCGGTGCCGGCGCCGGGCTGCAGCAGCACGCCGAGTCCGATCCCGATCAGCACGGCAATCAGCGAGGTGATGGCGAACCAGAGCAGCGTGTTCCAGGCGAGCCGGGCGGCATTGGAGACCGCGCGCAGGTTCGAAATGGAGCTGACGACGGCGGTGAAGATGAGGGGCACGACGGCGGTCTGCAGCAGCGAGACGTAGCTCGAACCGATGGTCTGCAGGGTGGCGCCGAGGGCATTGGGGTTCGCCTTGGTGCTGCCCGTGTACTTGGCGAGAAGGCCAAGGCCGAGGMCCACGATCAGGGCGGCGATGATCTGGAAACCGAACGAGCCGGCCCATCTGGGTAGCTGGAACCMGGTCTTGCCAGCGGGTGCGGGGGTGCTTGTCTGAGTGCTCACCGGAACACGCTAGGACCCGCGCCGATAGCACAGCGAAAGGATGTTGAGAAATATTACGCGGCAAGTTTTTGGGTCCGGTCGCGCAATCCCAGGAAATACGCCGGAAGACTGCCCGATTGTGAAGTTATTCCAACCTCCGGTGTGGCCTTTATCTCCCCTCAGGGCCCGGGAGGCAGCCATCCGGCAGCGTGCGTCTAAGCGAGTGCCCCATCGTCCGGGTTCCCTKACCGAGCTTGCGAGGTTAGGGGGACGGTGGGGTGTTCGAGCGAGCACGCCTGGGCCCACGCCAACAGGGTTCCCTGGMCGAGCTTGCGAGGCTAGGGAGATGGCGGGGAGGATGGCTGCTCCCGGGAACCGCCCTACCCCAGCAGCGCGCGCTTGAGGGTGTCGAGGCCCACCGAGCCGATGTTCAGGGCCTTAGTGTGGAACGCCTTGAGGTCGAAGCCGGGGCGGGATTCAAGCTCGGCCCGGATCTGCTCCCACAGCCGCTGGCCCACCTTGTAGGAGGGTGCCTGTCCCGGCCAGCCGAGGTAGCGGGTGAACTCGAACTTCAGCTGCCCCTCGCTGATCGGCAGGTTGGCGCGCAGGAAGTCAAAGCCCTTCTCCGGGGTCCAGGTGCCCGACCCCCAACGCTCGGGCACCTCCAACTCCAGGTGCACTCCGATGTCGAACACCACGCGGGCGGCCCGCATGCGCTGCATGTCGAGCATGCCCATGTGGTCGCCCGGATCCTTCAGGTAGCCCAGTTCCTGCATGAGCTTCTCCGCATAGAGGGCCCAGCCTTCGCCGTGGCCCGAGGTCCAGCACACGCTCCGGCGCCACTTGTTCAGCAGCTCGCGGCGGTAGGTGGCGGTGGCGACCTGCAGATGGTGGCCGGGCACTCCCTCGTGGTAGACGGTGGTGGTTTCGGCCCAGGTAGTGAAGGTGTCCTCACCGGCAGGCACGGACCACCACATCCGGCCGGGACGGCTGAAGTCTTCCGAGGGGCCGGTGTAGTAGATGCCGCCTTCATCGGTGGGGGCGATCTTGCACTCCAGCGTCTTCATGACGTCCGGGATCTCGAAGTGGACGCCGGCGAGCTCCGCCACGGCCTTGTCGGAGAGTTCCTGCATCCAGGCCTGGAGGGCGTCGGTGCCCTTGAGTTGGCGGGCGGGATCGTTGTTCAGGATCTCCTTGGCTTCCTCGATCGTGGCGCCGGGCCGGATTTCCCCGGCCACCCGTTCCTGTTCGGCGATCAGGCGGTCCAGTTCCTGCACGCCCCACGTGTAGGTTTCCTCCAGATCCACKGTGGCGCCGAGGAAGGACCGTGAGGCCAGCGCATAGCGGCTGCGCCCGACGGCGTCCTTGGCGGGGGCGACGGGCAGGAGTTCGGACTCAAGGAACCCCGCAAGCCGGGCGTAGGCCACCCGGGCGGCCGCCGTGCCGGCGTCGAGCTTGGACTGCAGTTCCGGCGGGAGCAGGCCGTCCGCAGTCGTGGCGCCGGCCGTGAGGTTTGCGAAKAAACCGTCGTCGGCTGCGTGTTTGGTGGCCTGCTCGATTACGATCGATACCTGGCKGGCTGCGGCCACCTTGCCGTCCTGCATCGCCGAGCGCAACGATTCGATGTAGCCGTCGATCGCGGCGGGGACGTTGTTGGCCCGGCCGGCGATGTGGTCCCACTGATCCGCCGTATCCGTCGGCATGAGGTCGAAGATCGCGCGGATGTCCTGCGACGGCGAGGCGATGTTGTTCAGGTCGGCCGCCTCCCAGCCCGATTCGTGGATTTCCAGCTGCAGGCCCAGGCGCTCCCGCATGGCGTCGAGGGTGACGGCGTCGACGTCGTCCACCGGCTCCAGACCGTCCAGCGCCGCGAGTGCCTMGCGCGCCGCGGCCGCGAATTCCTCGTGTCCGGCGGGGGAGAAGTCCGGGTATTCGGTCTCGTGCCCGGGCAGGCCGAGCTCGGTGGCGAAGCTCGGGTTAAGCCGGATGAGGGTGTCCGTGTAGGCGTCGGCGACGGCATCAATGGCGGTCTGCTGGCGCGCGGGGGCCGAGTTGTCTGAGGCTATGGTTTCGGTAGTCACCCGACGAGACTAGCCCGGCCGTCGTGGTTATGAAAGACTCGCTGAACTTTTTTCGGTGGCGGCCCAGCCGGGCCGCTTAGCCGGACGGTTAGCCGAGGCTGCGGCGCCAGGCGTCCGGACCCGGCTTGGGTGCGAGCCGCAGCTGCTGCCGGCGGACCCAGTGCCGGACGCCGGGAGCTTCCGGTGCCGCCTGCGGGGCCTGCCCCATGGACAGCACGACGGCGGTCAGCGCCGCCAGCTCCTCCGGCGTCGGCTCGCCCTTGACGACGGAAAGCAGTGCCGGCGACGCATCGGCGCCCGGCTGTTCAGCCGGTTCCAGCGGTTCAGCGGGTTCGTGCACGGGGGTCACAGCGGGATGTTCCCGTGCTTCTTGGCGGGCAGGGCGGCCCGTTTGTCCCGGAGGGCGCGGAGGCCCCTGATGATCTGCACCCGGGTCTCGGACGGGGCAATGACCGAGTCCACGTAGCCCAGCTGGGCCGCCTGGTAGGGGTTGAGCAGCTCTTCCTCGTACTGGCGGATCACCTCGGCACGCTTGGCCTCGACGTCGCCGCCGGCCTCGGCCACCGCGGCGAGTTCGCGGCGGTACAGGATGTTGACCGCGCCCTGGGCGCCCATGACACCGATCTGGGCGGTGGGCCAGGCGAGGTTGAGGTCCGCGCCGAGCTTCTTGGAGCCCATCACGATGTAGGCACCGCCGTAGGCCTTGCGGGTGATGACGGTCAGCTTGGGCACGGTGGCTTCGGCGTAGGCGTAGAGCAGCTTCGCGCCGCGACGGATGATGCCCTGGAACTCCTGGTCCTTGCCCGGCAGGAAGCCCGGGACGTCCACCAGGGTGATGATGGGGATGTTGAAGGCGTCGCAGTGGCGGACGAAGCGGGCGGCCTTTTCCGACGCGGCGATGTCCAGGGTGCCGGCGAACTGCATGGGCTGGTTGGCAACGATGCCGACCGTGTGGCCCTCCACCCGGCCGTAGCCGATGATCACGTTCGGGGCGTAGAGGGACTGCATCTCCAGGAAGTGGGCGTCGTCCACGATCTGCTCGATGACCTTGCGCATGTCGTAGGGCTGGTTGKCCGAGTCCGGGATGAGCAAATCCAGGGCGAGGTCGTCGTCGTCGATCTCCAGCTCCTGCTGGTGTTCGAGCACCGGGGCCTCGGCGAGGTTGTTGGAGGGCAGGAAGTCCAGCAGTTCGCGGACGAACTCCACAGCGTCGGCCTCGTCGGAGGCCAGGTAGGTCGAGGTGCCGGTGTTGGCGTTGTGCTGGCGCGCGCCGCCCAGGGTCTCCATGTCCACGTCCTCGCCCGTGACGGTCTTGATGACGTCCGGGCCGGTGATGAACATGTGCGAGGTCTTGTCCACCATGACCACGTAGTCGGTCAGGGCGGGGGAGTAAGCCGCACCGCCGGCGGAGGGACCCATGATGAGCGAGATCTGCGGGACGACGCCGGAGGCGTGGACGTTGTTGCGGAAGATATCCGCGAACATGGCCAGGGAGGCGACGCCCTCCTGGATGCGGGCACCGCCGCCGTCGAGGATGCCGACCACCGGGCAGCCGTTGCGCAGTGCGAATTCCTGGACCTTGACGATCTTCTCGCCGTTGACCTGGCTCAGCGATCCGCCGTAGACGGAGAAGTCCTGGCTGTAGACGGCCACCGGGCGGCCGTCAACCGTGCCGTAGCCGGAGACGAGGCCGTCACCCAGCGGCTTCTTCTTCTCCATGCCGAAAGCGGTGGAGCGGTGCACGGCCAACGCGTCGAACTCGACGAACGAGCCGGCATCCAGCAGGAGGTCGATGCGCTYGCGGGCGGTTTTCTTGCCGCGTGCGTGCTGCTTGACCACTGCCTCCGGGCCGGAGGGCTGCTCGGCACGGGCCTGGCGGTCGCGGAAATCTGCAAGCTTTCCCGCAGTCGTGGTCAGATCGTGGCTCATCAAGTGTCTCCGGCTCTGTCGCTAGGTTGTTCGGTGCCCGGCTCGCGGTGTCCTTTGGTCGGAATCCACAAAAGCAGGGCTCTGCTGGCAAGTCTAGTGACGGTATTGGCCGGTGCCGCTGTAGGGAACCTACAATTTTCGCGCCGCAACGCTCCCGCGCCTCCTTGTTACCCGTCAGTAACATTGGTCGGCTAGAGTGGGCTCATGACTTCAAGCAATGATGCTTCGGGCGCCGCTGCAGGGCCGTATCAGGCCGCCGGTTCCCTCCAGGGCCGCACCATCCTCATCTCCGGGGGCAGCCGCGGCATCGGGCTGGCCATCGCGCTCCGCGCGGCCCGGGACGGCGCCAACATCGTCCTGATGGCCAAGACCGGCCAGCCMCACGCCAAGCTGGAGGGCACGGTCTACACCGCCGCCGAACAGATTGAAGCTGCCGGCGGCCGGGCGTTGCCGCTGGTGGGCGATGTCCGCAACGACGCCGACGTCGCCGGCGCCGTCGGCGCGGCCGTGGACCGCTTCGGCGGGATCGACGTCGTCGTCAACAACGCCTCGGCGATCGACCTCTCCACCACCGACGCCGTGGACATGAAGCGCTACGACCTCATGCAGGACATCAACGTCCGGGGCACGTTCCTGCTCTCCAAGCTGGCGCTGCCCGCCCTGCGGGCCTCCGACGCCGGGCACATCCTGACGCTCTCCCCGCCCTTGAACCTGGACCCCAAGTGGGCCGGCATGCACCTGGCCTACACCATGGCGAAATACGGCATGAGCCTGACCACCCTGGGTCTGGCCGAGGAGCTCAAGGCCGACGGCATCCACGTGAACTCGCTCTGGCCGTGCACCTTGATCGAMACCGCGGCCATCCGCAACATGCCCGGCGGCGACATGATCGTCAAGGGCGCCCGCGGCCCCGAAATCATGGCCGATGCCGCCCACGCCGTGCTGACCGGCAGCAACGCGGTCCCCGCGAACGGCAGCCGCAGCGGCAACTTCTACACCGACGAGCAGGTCCTCGCGGCGGCCGGCGTGACAGACTTCAGCCCCTACAGCCTCGGCGCGCCGGAGGACAGGCTGGCCCCGGACATCTTCCTCTGAGCTTGCTKAGTGTTTTCGGCGGCATGCCCCGCGGAAATTCCCCTCGTTTGCGGACCCGAGGCCGGGAATCTGCGGCGTGTCGGGCCGACACGCCGGCTGCGCCGGCCGAAGGTGGGGAGTGCCAGCGGAGGTACGTGAGTGAACGTGGCCGGAGCCGGGTCGCGCTTTCCTCGGTAGGATTCAAGGATGGAAGCCCTGCAGGAAACCCCGGACCGTCCGCCGCTGGACCTCACCGCCCTGAGCGATGAAGCTTTCCTGTCCGCCAACGGGATTCYGCGCCTGACAGTGGTGGAGTCCACCGGCTCCACCAACGCCGATCTCCTCCGCGGCGTGACCGAKGATCCCGGCGCCTGGCCGGACCTGTCCGTGCTCACCGCCGAATACCAGACAGCTGCGCGCGGCCGGCTCGACCGGCACTGGGAGGCCCCGGCCCGCAGCTCCGTCTCCGTCTCGCTCGTGCTGCGTCCGGTCAACGCGACCGGCCGGCCGCTGCCAACCCACAGCTACTCATGGCTCTCCCTGCTCGCCGCCCTCGCMCTGCGGGAAGCCCTGACGGAAACCGCGGGCATTCCCGCGGAACTCAAGTGGCCCAACGACGTCCTGGTGCGCGGCAAGAAGATCGCCGGAATCCTGGCCCAGCTTGGCCCRCTCGGCGGCGTCGGTACGCCGCCGGTCATCMTYGGCACCGGCCTGAACGTCACCCTCACGGAGCCGGAACTCCCGGTGCCCACCGCCACGTCCGTGCTGCTGGAGAATCCCGACACAGTGGACCGGACGGAACTCCTGAAGAGCTACCTGTCCCGCTTCGCCACCTTGTACCGCAGCTTCTGCAACGCCGACGGCGATCCCGCCGCTGGGATGGCCGGCGGCCCTTCGCTGCACAAGAGGGTGGAACACCTGCTGACGACCCTCGGCAAGCAGGTCCGCGCCCAGCTGCCCGGCGACCATGAGATCATCGGCCACGCCACGCGCCTGGACGAGTACGGTTCACTCCTGGTGGTTGACGCGACGGGCCATGAACATGTGGTGACCGCCGGGGACGTCGTGCACTTGAGGCCGTGGAACCCGGCCGCAGCAGACGGACAGGGTGGAGACGGCCGCGGCGKAGCAGAAAGCGGTTATGCGTAAAGTGCTCCTGCCGGGTGAGCAAGTGATTGTTGTGACCCGGCCCCAGCCCAGGATGCTKATTGTCCCGGCGCTGTTGTTCGTTGTGGTTCCGGCACTGGCCGCGTACGCCTGCGCCTGGGTCGTCAAGGGCGGCCCGGCGAAGCTTGTGCCCCTCATCCCCAAGGAATGGACGCCCTGGCTGATCGCCGTGTGCCTGGGGCTGGCGGCGTGGGTGCTGCTCGGTTATTGCCTCCCGCGGGTCATCACATGGCAGGCCACGCGCTACATCCTGACCAGCCAGCGCTTAGTTACCCGCTACGGCATGTTACGGCGGCGCGATCAGCAGATCCCGCTCGCCGCCGTCCGCCATGTGGCCATTGAGCAATCGTTGTTGCAGCGCCTATTGCGCTCCGGGAATATATCCTTGGAGACCGGGTACCCCTTGGGAACCATGGTTCCCGATGTTCCAGAGGTCGCGACATTCCGAAACTTCATTCTTGACGCCATCGGCGATCTCCCCAGGGGCGATGCCTTCGGGGCCGAGGGCATGACGAACAACCCGGGCGAGGACTTGCCGTGGKAGATGAGAGAAGGTGGAAGAGATGAACGCTGAGAACGTCCACCAGGACACCGACCTCGCCGCCCCGGATTTGCCCCGGGAGCCCGAAGACGTCATCTCGGAGCCGGCAACCGTCACCCCGGCGCCAACGCCTGAGGCCACCCGCGACGCCGGCTCCGGACTTGGTGCCGCCGGCATCGACGACGCTCCCGCCGTCGTAGAGCCTKCCTTCGCCGATGCCGACTCCGACGCCGATGCCAGCGCGCACGTCGACCCGGCCGCCGAACCGGCCGCGTCCGATGCCGCTGAACCCGTCGCTCCGCCCACCGGAACCATGTCCGCCGAACGGCTCGCCGCCAAGGCCCTCGAAGCCCGTCTGCTGGGCGGCGAACGCAAGCTCAAACGCCGTGAAGTCGCCGCCGGTGCCGGGCTCTCGMTGCTGTCMGCCCGGAAACTCTGGCGCGCCCTTGGCTTTCCCAACCTCGGTGATGAAGACGTCGCGTTCACCGAACGCGACCAGTCCGCCCTGTCCACGATCRTGGACCTGGTGCGTGCCGGCAAGCTCACGGAGGAAGCCGCCATTTCCATCACGCGGGCCATCGGCCAGATGAYGGACCGGATGGTGGTGTGGCAGATCGAGGCCCTCGTCGAGGACATGGTCCAGAAGCAGGGAGTGCCGGATGCCGTGGCCCGCAAGCGCCTTGTCAGCGAGCTGCCGAACCTCATTGACGCCCTTGAGGAGATGCTCGTCTACTCCTGGCGCCGCCAGCTCAACGCCGGCGTCCAGCGCCTGGCCGTCCGGGCAGAAGCCGGGCTGCAGTCCAGCGAAGAGGGCCGCGAAGGCGACGAGGACGACGCGCCGCTGCCCCTGGCGCGGGCCGTAGGCTTCGCGGACCTGGTGTCCTACACCAGCCTGTCCCGGCGGATGAATGAGAAGACGCTCGCCCAGTTGGTGCAGCGCTTCGAGAACAAGTGCGCCGAGATCATTTCCGTCGGCGGCGGCCGGCTGGTCAAGACGGTGGGCGACGAAGTCCTCTACATCGCTGAAACACCGGCGGCCGGCGCCGAGATTTCGCTGGCCCTGTCCCGCGCCTTCACGGAGGACGAGATCCTGCCGCAAGCCCGCGTGGCGATGGTCTGGGGCCGCATCCTGTCCCGCCTGGGCGACATCTACGGACCCACCGTCAACCTTGCCGCACGCCTGACCGCCCTCGCCGATCCCGGCACCGTGCTGGTGGATTCCATGACCGCAGCCGCCCTGGACGACGACGAACGCTTCGTCCTGGTRCCCCGCCCGGCCGAGGACGTCCGCGGCTTCGGCGAAATCCACCCCGTACAGCTGYAGCCCGGCCGCGGCCGCGGCCTCGTCCTGGATTGACCGCAGGACTAAGCGCAGCGCTAGTCACCCGCCACGCGCAGGACTAAGGGCACGGGCTTCTCAGTTGTGCGGCGCATATGCAATAGTCGGACCGGCAGCTGCCACCCGGCCGGGTGTGTGACCGCCGCCAACTTTCGCGAGTACCACTTCAGCTAGGACGGCCATGAACCCAACCTCAGACGACCCGCTTCCCGCTTCGGTCGGGGCGCGGGGACCGCGCCTGCGCTGGGGGTGCGGCACGGACCGGGGCCTGCGMCGTGAGATGAACGAGGACTCCTTCATTGCCGCCGAGCCCGTCTTCGCGGTGGCCGACGGCATGGGCGGCCACGAGGCAGGCGAAGTCGCCAGCAGCATCTGCGTGCGCACCCTGGCGGAGCTTCCGCAGGTGAGGACCGGTAGCCGGGACGCAACGGCAGGCCTCGTCCAGGACTATCTGCTCATAGCTGACGAGGGCATCCGCYAGGCCACGGACTCCCGCGCCGGAACCACGCTCTCCGGCGTCGTGGTGGTGGAGCAGCCGGACGGCCCGTACTGGCTGGTCCTGAACATCGGTGACTCCCGCACCTACCGGTACAGCCACGGCGGCCTCACCCAAGTCAGTGTGGACCACTCTGAAGTGCAGGAACTGGTGGCCKCCGGCCAGATCACGGAAGCCGAGGCTGCTGTCCATCCGCGCCGGCATGTAGTGACGCGCGCGCTGGGCACCGGCGACGAATCCGAGGCCGACTACTGGCTGATACCGCTCGAGGACGGTGACCGGATGCTGGTGTGCTCGGACGGGCTCAACGGGGAACTGAGCGACGAGCGGATTGCCGGCATCCTTGGATCCGAGCCGGACCCCCAGGCGGCGGTCGACGAACTGATCCAGGCCGCCCTGCGGAGCGGCGGACGGGACAACGTCACCGCGATTGTGGTCGATGCCCGGACCGCCGTCGGGGATGCGCCCGTCTGACCGGCGGGCTGCCGACCGGACAGACTGCTGATCGGACAATGGCAATGATCTAGGGCAGGATAGGTCTGTGAGCACAGGAAAGACCGCAGCAGAGACTGAAAAAGCAGCCGACGAAGCCCAGGGGCACGTCACGGATCCTGAACGTCCCGAGGGGGAGCAGGTCCCGTCCGGGGACGTGCGCGCGGAGTACGAAGACCTCGTGGAGGAGGTCCGGAAACATCGTTTTGCGTACTACCAGGAGGACGCGCCGATCATCTCCGACGCCGAGTTTGACGAGCTCTACCGGCGGCTGGAAACCCTCGAGGCCATGCATCCGGAGCTTGTGGCCAACGATTCGCCCACGCAGGAAGTGGGCGGCGAGGTGTCCGCCGCGTTTGCCGCTGTCGAACACCTGCAGCGCATGTACAGCCTGGAAGACGTCTTTTCCCTCGAGGAGCTCGAGKCCTGGATTGCCAAGGCCGAGGCGTCCATCGCCAGGATCGGCAACGGCGGCAACCCGCCGTCGTGGCTCACCGAACTGAAGATCGACGGCCTGGCCGTCAACCTGCTCTACCGCGACGGCGTGCTGGTTCGGGCCGCCACCCGCGGCGACGGCACCACCRGCGAGGACATCACGCACAACGTCCTGACCATCAAGGAAATCCCGCAGCAGCTCAGCGGCACGGGCTTCCCGGCCGAAATGGAGATCCGCGGCGAAGTCTTTATCCCGTCCAAGGCCTTCGCGGAGTTCAACGCGGCCCTGATCGAGGCCGGCAAGGCGCCGCTGGCCAACCCGCGCAACGCCGCCGCCGGTTCGCTGCGGCAGAAGGACCCGGCGGAAACCGCCAAACGGCCGCTGCGGATGTACGTCCACGGCATCGGCGCCCGCGAGGGACTCCAGACGGTCAGCCAGTCGGACACCTACCGCCAGTTGGCCGAATGGGGCCTGCCCACCAGCCCGTACTTCGAGGTCCTCGCCGGGCTGCAGGACGTGCTGGCCTTCATCAAGCGCTACGGCGACAAGCGGCATAGCCTGACGCACGAGATCGACGGCATTGTGGTCAAGGTGGACGACTTCGCCACGCAGCGCGCCCTGGGCTACACCTCCCGCGTGCCGCGCTGGGCCGTGGCGTACAAATACCCGCCCGAGGAAGTGCACACGAAGCTGCTGGACATCGCCGTCAACGTCGGCCGCACCGGCCGGGTCACCCCCTACGGGATCATGGAACCGGTCAAGGTCGCCGGCTCGACCGTGGAAATGGCCACCCTGCACAACCAGGAAGTGGTCAAGGCCAAAGGCGTGAAGATCGGCGACATCGTGGTGCTGCGCAAGGCCGGAGAYGTCATTCCGGAAATTGTGGGCCCGGTCCTGGCGCTCCGCGACCAGCAGGACCCGCCCGTCCGCGACTTCATCATGCCCACCCAATGCCCGGCCTGCGGCACGCCGCTGGCCCCCGGGAAGGAAGGGGACGTGGACATCCGCTGCCCMAACTCCCGATCCTGCCCGGCGCAGCTGCGTGAACGCGTMTTCCACCTCGCCGGCCGCGGCGCCTTCGATATTGAGGCCCTCGGCTGGGAAGCCGCGATCGCCCTGACCCAGCCCGCCGAGCCCGAAACGCCGCCGCTGACCACCGAGGCGACACTGTTCGAGCTCACCCCGGAGCAGCTCGCGGACGTCCGCGTCCGCCGGGAGAAGCGCTCCAAAGGCGTGGCCACCGGCGAATTCGAACTCGTGCCCTACTTCTACACCAAGGCCACCACCAAGACCCCGTCCAAGCCCACGGCCACCACGGACAAGCTCTTCCGCGAACTTGAGAAGGCCAAGTCCCAGCCGCTGTGGCGCGTCCTGGTGGCGCTGTCCATAAGGCACGTCGGCCCGCGCGCCTCCCGCGCGCTCGCCACCGCGTTCGGCAGCATGGACGCCATCCGGCAGGCCTCCGAGGAAGAGCTCGCCAGCGTGGACGGCGTGGGCCCGGTGATTGCCCAGGCATTGACGGAATGGTTCGCCGAGGACTGGCACCGCGATATCGTGGACCGCTGGGCGGCCGCCGGCGTCCGGATGGCCGACGAGCGCGACGAGTCCACACCCCGGACCCTGGAGGGGCTGACCGTCGTGGTCACCGGAAGCCTCGAGGGTTTCAGCCGGGACGAGGCCAAGGAGGCCATCCTGATCCGTGGCGGCAAGGCGGCCGGCTCGGTTTCCAAGAACACCAGCTACGTGGTGGCCGGCGACAACGCAGGCACCAAACTGGACAAGGCGGAACAGCTCGGTGTCCCGGTCCTGGACGAGKACGGCTTCCGGGCCCTGCTGGCCAAYGGCCCGGCCGGTGCGGCGGACAGCGACACGGACCCGGACCTTGACCCGGAAGACGACGACGGCGACACCCCCGGCGTCGACGCGGCGGCGGCTMAATGAGCTCCCACCCCTCCGTCCCGCCCGAGGCCGAGCCCGGCACCGCGGCGCTGCTGGAACTGGCCAAATCGGCCGCAGCCGCGGGTGCCGCGGTCCTGGCCACCCGAAAGGCCGCCGCCCTCGACGTCAGCAACAAAGGCGACTCGGGAGACTGGGTGACGGCCTTCGACCTCGCCGCCGAAGCCGCCGTCCGGGACGTCATCACCGCCGCCCGGCCGCACGACATCATCACGGGGGAGGAGGGCGGGACGGTCCTGCCGGCGGAGCCCAGCGGCTACCGCTGGTCCATCGATCCCCTCGACGGCACCACTAATTTCATCCGCAACATCGTCTACTACGCCACCTCCGTGGCGGTGGCGGACCCCGACGGCGTCTGGCTGGCCGGCGTCGTCAGCGCCCCGGCGCTGGGCCGCACCTACTTCGCCTCCCGGGGCGAGGGGGCCTGGCTCGAGGAGCAGGGCCGGCTGACGKCCCTGCTCGGTCCCGTCCCCGGGCGCACCGGACAGATCCTGGCGACGGGCTTCAGTTACGATGCCGGGGTCCGGGCGGAACAGGCCGGCGGCCTGGGCGGCCTGATGGACGGCTTCGCGGATATGCGCCGCCTGGGCTCGGCGGCGCTGGACCTGTGCCTCGTGGCGGACGGCACCCACGACGCCTACGGCGAACGCGGGCTCAACGAGCACGACTTCGCCGCCGGTGCGCTGATCGCGGAGGAGGCCGGCTGCTGGGTGCGGCGGCCTCGGCTCACCAGCCCGCTGGCTGGCGGGCCGTCCGACGACGAGCGTCTGGCGGCCTGGACGTGCGCCGGTTCGCTGGAACTCTCCGGTAAGTTTCCGCTCTGACGGGTGCTCCTCACGCCCGGTCCCGGCAATAGTGCCCGGTCCCGGCAATAGTGCCCGGTCCCGGCAATAGTGATAGTTCAGTCACGGAAACATCCCTTGCGCACGTAGCCGGCGTCGGCCGCCCGTACCATTKACAGGTGCCTTCGCAGATCCTCATTCGACCCGCCGTTCCGGCCKACTTCGACGCCATAGCGCGCATCACCCGGGACGCCTACCTGGCGGCGGGCTACTTTGAGAGTGCCGACCACCCCTACATGCGGCAGATCCAGGACGTCGCCACGCGGGCGGCGGACGCGACGATCTGGGTGGCCGAGCGGKACGGCCGCATCCTCGGATCCGTGACACTGGCGGTCGCGGGGGAACCCTATGCGGACATCGCCCGGAGCGACGAGCTCGAGTTCCGCATGCTCGTGGTGGACCCGGCTGTCCAGCGCAGCGGCGCCGGCAAGGCTATGGTCCACGCCATCATCGAACACGCCAGGTCCCTGCCGGGAATCCGCKCCGTGGCCCTCACAACGGGCATCAGCTGGGAAAGCGCCCACGGCCTCTACCGCAAGACCGGCTTCGTCCGGGCACCGGACCGTGACTGGCTGGTGCCGGGCACGGACATCAAACTGCTCGTCTACCGTCAGGCCCTCTGACACAAAAGCGCGCGCTTTATCGGCCTGCCAGCCATCCGCCCTAGAGTTGTGCCGATCCCTGCGGCAACTGCGAAAGGCACCCCATGCGCAAAACCTTCGGCACCGGCTCCACCTGGGAACAGACGCTCGGCTATTCCCGGGCCGTCCAGGTGGACAACACCCTCTACATCTCCGCCACCGCCGCCAGCGGCGAGGACGGCATCGTGGGCGAGGACTTCTTCACCCAGACCAGCTACATCCTGCAGAAGCTCGGGGCAGTGCTGGCCGAGGCCGGCTTCGCCTTTGAGGACGTGGTGCAGTCCAAGCTGTACCTGACGGACATCAGCAAGTGGGAAGAGGCCGGCCGCGCCCACGGCGAGGTCTTCGGCGACATCCGCCCGACGCTCTCCCTGGTCCACGTGCTGCCGTTCCTGGATCCGAAGATGCTCGTCGAGATCGAACTCGTCGCCCAGAAGAGCGCCAGCTAGAAGCGTTGCTCGTGCCCGGGCCGGGCGGAGCTCTGGCGGAACGGCCCGACTTGGGGTAAGACTGGCGCATGACCAGGGCACACGGACAGGGCCCCAGCCGGGTCCCCATTTTCGGCCAGCTCCGTTCCTATGACCGGGCGTGGMTGCGTGGCGATCTGATCGCCGGCGTCACCGTCGCCGCCCTGATTGTCCCGAAGAACCTCGGGTACGCCGGCATCGCGGGGATTCCGCTGCAGAACGGCCTGTATGCGGCTGCAGCGGGCGCGCTCATGTACGGGATCTTCGGCAGCTGCCGGCAAATTTCGATGGGTCCCAGCTCGGGTCTGGCGGCCGTGGCCGCGAGCGCCGTGCTCGCGGCAGGCATTACCAACGGCGTCGATATCGCTTCGTTCGTCGCCGGTATCACCCTTGCCTMAGGGGTCCTGTTMCTGCTCCTTGCCGTCCTCAAGATGGKCTGGRTCGCGCAGTTCCTCTCCCGAGCCGTGGTCACAGGCTTCCTCTTCGGTGCGGCGATCGACGTCGTGATCGGGGAGCTCCCCAAGCTCACCGGGACCGAGGTCACCGGTTCCAATCCGATCCAGGAACTGTGGTCCTGGCTGGGGACGCTGGGCGAGGCACACCGGGCGACGGTGATCGTCKGCGTGATCGCGCTGGCCGTCGTCTTTGGGCTCAAGGCAATCGCTCCCAAGGTCCCCGGCGCCCTGGTGCTCGTGGTGGGCGGACTGCTCGCGGCGGCATTGTTTGATCTCGGGGCCAAGGGCGTGGCGTTGGTGGGTGACGTCCCGCGGGGGCTGCCGGCGCTGAAGATCCCGGACGGCCAGCTCATGTGGGACCACGCGGGCACGGTCGCGGTCGCCGCGGTGGCGTTGGTCCTGATCGGCTTCTCCCAGACCGCGGGGGATGCGCGCGCGTTCGCCGCCAAGCACCGCTACCAGATCGACATCAACCAGGAATCGACGGCGCAGTCACTCTCCAACTTGGCCGCGGGCGTGTTCCAGGGGATGCCGGTCTCGACAAGCCTCTCAGCGAGCTCGCTGAACGACCACTCCGGGGCGAAGACCGGGCTCGCCTCCCTCACCTCGGGTGTCACGGTCCTKCTTACACTGCTGATCCTGGCGCCGCTCTTTTCCAACCTGCCCAAGCCCGTTCTGGCGGCTCTGATCATCGAGGCCGTCGTCATGGGCATGATGAACGTGCCGGAGATGCGGCGGCTTGCCCGGGTACAGAAGGTGGACTTCTGGATCGCGATCGCTGCGATCCTCGGAACCCTGGTGTTCGGCGTACTCGCGGGGGTCATCATCGGCATCGGACTCTCGCTGATCTGGCTGGTCGCGGTCGCCACCCACCCGGCGATGCCGGCTCTTGGCCGGGAACCGGGCACCCAGGTCTTCCGCGAGGCCGACGGACACCCCGGCGACGAGATCCTTCCCGGCGTGGCCGTGATCCGGTTCGACGGCGGCCTGTTCTTCGCAACCGCCGACGCCCTGGAGGATCGCCTGCGCGACGTCATCCATGCAAAACCGGAACTGACCGGGATCGTGATCGACTGCGGCGGGATCAACTTCGTGGACTCCCAAGGCGCGGCAAAGATGGCGGACGTCGTGACCCTGGCCCGGGACGCCGGCGTCAGCCTGCGCCTCACCCGCTTGAAGCCGGCGGTCCGGGCCATCCTGGAACGCGACGGCGTGATCGAACTCATCGGGGCGGACAAGATCCACGGCAACATCCACAGGGCAGTCGAGGCGGAACAGGCGGCCGCAGAACGGGGCCGGGCGGACACCGGCTAGAACCACCGCGGGGTTCCTTACGGTCCATCGCGGCGGTCCTGCTGGGCCGTAAGGGGCCCCGCGTTGCTTTGCGGAGAACTAGTGGCCGGTTCCCGCGKGGAGTCCGTAGCGGTGCTCGGGCCGCCCGGTGGTGCCGTAGCGCAGCTGGATGTCGACGGCGCCGTCGTCCGCGAGCGAGGACAGGTACCGCTGGGCGGTCGCCCGTRACACCCMCACCCGCGCAGCGACGTCGGCGGCCGAATACTGCTCACCGGGAACCAGGGATTCGAGCACCGCGGCCTCGGTGGCGGAMCGGGGCCGCGCGGAGGGGGCGACGTCGCCCGCGATCAAGGCCCGTTTGGCGCGTTCCACCGTCTCCTGGTTGACGGATCCCGGCTGGGCCAGGATACGGCGGTAACGKGCATACGAGCGCAGCTGCTGGGACAGGGCCTCGGCCGTGAAGGGCTTGAGCAGGTAGCCCAGGGCCCCGCGGCGGAATGCGAGCCGGAGCGAGGCCGTGTCCGAGGCCGCGCTGAGGATCACGGTGTCCACGTCCAGCTGGTGCAGCAGGTCCAGCCCGGAAGCATCCGGCAGGTAGACGTCCAGCAGCACAAGGTCCGGGCGCAGGCTGTGGATGGCCTGCAGCGCCTGCGACGCCGAACCGGCCGGCGGCAGCGCGAGGAAACCGGCCACGGAATCCACATAGGCGGCGTGCAGCTTCGCGACGTGGAAATCGTCGTCGACTATCAGCACCCTGAAATCCTCAGACATCGGTGTCCTTTCCGGTTGGTTCTGTTGTCCCGGGCAGGGTGGCGACGAACACGGCGMCCKAGCCGCCGGGGGAGCCGGGGTCCAGCACCCGGACGTCGCCGCCGCGCCGKCGCGCGAGCTGCCGGGACAACGCCAGCCCCAGCMCCTGCCCGGCACCCGCCCGCGCCGGCCGTTCCKACGTCGTATAGCCTTCCGTGAACACGGCCTCGGCCCCTGCGGCCGCAACCCCCGGTCCCAGGCCGTCGCCCGAATCCGCGACGACAATGTGAAGGGTGCCGGCGCCGCMGTTGACGCCCGGTTCGTCCAGCACTTCCACTTCCACCCAGCGCTCGGACGCGGAACCGGCGACGGCGGCATTCACGGCGTTATCGATCAGGTTCCCCAGGACGGTGGTGACATCCTGCGGCTCAGCGACGCGGCCGCGGACCACGGATTCCGGGCCGAGGCGAAGGCTCACGCCGCGCTCGTCCRCCTCAACGCCCTTGGCACCGAGGAAGGCCTGCAGATACGGGTCCTGGAGCAGCTCGGCCTGGTCCACCGGGAATGTCAGCGGCCCGGTGGCTGCCAGCCTGGCCAGATAATCCTGGGCCTGCTGGGGCTTGCCGATGCTCATGAAGCCGGCGATCGTGTGCAGCTGGTTGGCGAACTCGTGGCGCTGCGCCCGCAGGGCCGCGGACATCGTGCCCACGGCGTCGAGCTGCCGGGTTAGCTGCTGCAGTTCGGTCCGGTCCCGCAGCATCACCACCCAGCCCAGGTCCTCGCGACCATGCAGAGCCTTGCGCGCGCTGGCCACCAGTACCCGGCCGCCGGCCACGAGTTCCACGGCGTCGCCCTCGGCCGCGTCGGCCCGGGTCAGGGCCTTCAGCTGGGCCGGCACCGGCGCGGTGCCCCAGGCGGTGCCGGCGAGGTCGGGAACACCGAGCAGCCGCTGGGCGGCGGCGTTGAAGACACTGACCCGGCCGTCGGCCGCAACGCCGATCACGCCGTCGTCGACCCCCTGCAGTACCGCCACCTGGTCGTGCACGAGGGTGCTGATTTCCTCAGGCTCCAGCCCGAGCGTGAGCCGCTGAAGCCGGCGCCGGAGCAGGAAGGACGCCAGTACCCCGGCGAGCAGCGCCCCGGCGGCCGTGGCGGCGATGGRAGCGATGTCCCGGGCCAGGCTCTGGCTGATCGTTTCCGTCGAGTAGCCCACGCTCACCTCACCCACCACTGCCGTGGATTCCGGGGCGAACACCGGGACCTTGGCGCCGGCGGAGGGCCCCAGCGTGCCCGTGTTCCGGGTGGTGACCTCCTTGCCGGCGAGGGCTTCGGAGGGGTCGGTGCTCACTTTMTCGCCCAGCCGTTCCGCATCCGGGTGCGCCAGGCGTATGCCGGTCTCGTCCGTAATGACCACGAACAGCGCCCCGGTGCGGGTGCGGGCACCCTCCGCGGCAGCCATGAGCGGCCCGGCCAGCAGCTCGGCCGCCGGGGGAGCAGCGGGAAGGGCGCTGATGGACTGGACCTCTGCCCGCACGGAMGGGTCCGAAGCGACGGTCCGGGCCAGGGTCAGCGCCTGGTTCTCCGCCTCGCGCCCCAGCCGGTCGTACGTCAGCCAGGCATGGACGGCGCTGCTCAGGAGCACCACCAGCGCCACGACGCCGAGCTGCAGGAGCAGCGTCTGGGTTGAAAAGCGCAGGGCGGGCAGGGCTGTGCGGCGCTTCATCGGGCTCCTGCCTGGGGTTCGTACGGACTGGTTGAGGACGTGAGCAAAATGCGCAAAATGCATCCAACAAGCAGTATGCCAATCAATTGAACCAAAGACCCAGCCGTGACGGACGCCACTCTAACGTCTGTAGTGCGCATCACACCGGAGTGGTGTCATTMAATGACGAAGGAGCCGGCCGTGCTGGTATTACTAGGATTCGCSATGATCGCGGTATTCATGGTGCTGATCATGACGAAGAAGTTGACGCCTGTTTTGGCGCTCATCATMGTTCCCACGATTTTCGGACTTTTCGCCGGGGCGGKCCTCGGTATCGGCCCCATGGTGCTCGACTCCATGAAGTCCATGACGTCCACGGCCGCGCTGCTGATGTTCGCCATCATCTACTTCGGCCTGATGATCGACGTCGGCCTCTTTGACCCGCTGGTCCGGTTCATCCTGCGCAAGCTCGGCAACGACCCCGCCAAGGTGGTCCTCGGCACGGCCATCCTGGCCGCCGCGGTGTCGCTCGACGGAGACGGCTCCACCACCTTCATCCTCACCACCGCGGCGATGTTGCCGGTCTACCTGCGGCTCAGGATGAGCCCGGTGGTCCTGACCTGCGTGGCCGGCCTGGCCAACGGGACCATGAACATCCTGCCCTGGGGCGGCCCCACGGCCCGCGCCGCCTCCGCCCTGAAGCTCGACGTCAATGATGTCTTCATGCCCATGGTCCCGTCCCTCATCGCGGGCCTCATCGTGGTGTTCGCCTTCTCCTGGCTGCTCGGTCTGCAGGAACGCAACCGCCTCCGCAGCACCGCCCCGGATATCTGGGGCACCGGTGACGCCGGGATGCCCGACGGCGGCACCTCGCACGGCGGCACGGGCACCGGCCGCTTCGGCTTCGGCCGCAAGGGAGMCGGCCCCAAGGTTTCCGGCCCCGACGGCGGAACTTCCGCCGTCGGAAGCCCCTCAACCGGTGGTTCCTCCGTCGCAGTCCTGGAACGCGCCGAGGACCTCGTGGACGACCGTGACTCTGCCATGGCCKACACCGCCCTGGACCCCAACCGCAAGACCCTGCGCCCCAAGCTGTTCTGGTTCAACCTCGGGCTGACTGTCGCGGTCATGGCGACGCTGGTGGCCAACGTCATTCCACTGCCGTTCGTGTTCATGGTCGGCTCGGCCATCGCCCTGCTGGTCAATTTCCCCAAGGTCAAGGACCAGAGCGCCCAGCTGGTCGCGCACGCACCGTCGATCGTCGCCGTCGTCAGCATGGTCATGGCCGCCGCGGTCCTGACCGGCGTCCTCAACGGCACCGGCATGGTCAAGGCCATGTCCACCTGGCTGGTCCAGATCATTCCCGCGGACATGGGACCGCTCATGGCCGTCATCACCGGCGTCCTGAGCATCCCGATGACGTTCTTCATGAGCAACGACGCCTTCTACTTCGGCGTCCTGCCGGTCCTCAGCGAAACGGCAGCCCACTACGGCATCAGCGCCGCCGAAATGGCCCGTGCTTCCATCACCGGCCAGCCCTTCCACCTGCAGAGCCCGCTGGTCCCGGCCATCCTGCTCCTGGTCTCCCTGGCCAAGGTGGACCTCGGCGACCACCACAAGAAAGTCCTCTGGCGCACGGCCGTCATCTCCCTGGTCATGCTCGGCGTAGGAGTAGCCACCGGAGCCATCGGCATCGGGTAACAAGCCAACGAGATGACAGTTCGCGGCAGTGTTTACACAAAACATTGCCGCGAACTGTCATCTCGGCGTCCGACGGTAACAGCAGTTCAACCCACGTAGACTGGGACGGAAAATAATCCTTTACTTGCAGGGGAGATCCATGGCTGCGATCAACCGCGACGACGTCGCGCATCTCGCGCAACTCGCGCACATCGAGATGAGTGCCGAAGAGCTCGACAGGATGGCCGGCGAACTCGCCGTCATCGTCGAATCAGTGAAGTCCGTCAGTGAAGCTGCCGGTGATGACGTCCCGGCCACGTCGCACCCGATTCCGCTGACCAACGTGTTCCGCGAGGACGTCGTGGGACACACGTTCACCGCCGAGCAATCCCTCTCCGGTGCCCCCGACGCGTACGAAGGCCGCTTCAAGGTCCCGGCAATCCTGGATGAGGACTAAGACCATGACTGAGAACAACGAACTGATCCGCCTCTCCGCCGCCGCGCTCGCCGACAAGCTGGCCGCCCGCGAAGTCACCTCCGTCGAGGTCACCCAGGCCTACCTGGACCGGATCGCCGCCGTCGACGGCAAGGTCCACGCCTTCCTGCACGTCAACACGGAGGAAGCCCTTGCCGTGGCCGCCGAAGTGGATGCGATCCGCGCCGCGGGAGGCGCCGCAGCCGAGGAACTGCAGGCCCTCGCCGGCGTGCCGATCGCCGTCAAGGACCTCATTGTCACCATCGGCCAGCCCACCACGGCCGGCTCGAAGATCCTCGAAGGCTGGTACAGCCCCTACGATGCCACCGTCGTGGAGCGCCTGCGCGCTGCCAAGATGCCGATCCTGGGCAAGACCAACCTGGACGAATTCGCCATGGGCTCCTCCACCGAGCACTCCGCGTACGGCCCCACCCACAACCCGTGGGACCTGGACCGCATCCCCGGCGGTTCCGGCGGCGGTTCCGCTGCCGCCGTCGCGGCCTTCGAAGCCCCGCTGGCCCTCGGCACGGACACCGGCGGATCCATCCGCCAGCCCGGCGCCGTCACCGGCACCGTCGGCGTCAAGCCCACCTACGGCGGTGTCTCCCGCTACGGCGCGATCGCCATGGCCTCTTCGCTGGACCAGATCGGCCCGGTGTCCCGCACCGTGCTTGACTCGGCCCTGCTGCACCAGGTGATCGGCGGGCACGACCCCCGCGACTCCACCTCCCTGCCGGACCCGCTTGAAGACCTCGTGGCCGCGGCCCGGACCGGCAACGTCCAGGGCATGAAGATCGGCATCATCAAGGAACTCCACGGMGAGGGCTACCAGGCCGGCGTCGAGAACCGCTTCAACGAGTCCCTCGAGCTGCTCAGGGGAGCCGGCGCCGAGATCGTCGAGGTCTCCTGCCCCAACTTCAAGTACGCCCTGGGTGCCTACTACCTGATCATGCCCTCCGAGGCCTCGTCCAACCTGGCCAAGTTCGACGGCGTCCGGTACGGCCTGCGCGTCCTTCCCGAAGAGGGACCGCTGACCATCGAACGCGTCATGGGCGCCACCCGCGCCGCCGGCTTCGGCGACGAGGTCAAGCGCCGCATCATCCTGGGCACCTACGCGCTGAGCGCCGGATACTACGACGCCTACTACGGCTCGGCCCAGAAGGTCCGCACCCTGATCCAGCGCGACTTCGAGGCCGCGTTCGCCAAGGTGGACGTGCTGATTTCCCCGACGGCCCCCACCACGGCGTTCAAACTGGGCGAGAAGCTCAACGACCCGCTCGCGATGTACCTCAACGACGTCGCCACCATCCCCGCCAACATGGCCGGCGTCCCCGGGCTCTCCCTGCCCGGCGGTCTGGCCGACGAGGACGGACTGCCGGTCGGCATCCAGCTGCTGGCCCCGGCCCGCCAGGACGCCCGGCTGTACCGTGTCGGCGCCGTGCTGGAGTCCCTGCTCGAGGCGCAGTKGGGCGGCCCGCTCCTGGACCGCGCCCCCTCACTGACGGCCCCTTCACCGACTGATTCAGCACCGGCGGTTGCTGCTGGCGCCCCCGCGAGCCACGGAGGTTCACACTAATGACTGACTCAACCCTGAGCTTCGAAGAGGCCATGGAGAAGTACGATCCCGTCCTGGGGTTCGAGGTCCACGTGGAACTCAACACCAAGACCAAGATGTTCTCCTCCGCGCCCAACGTTTTCGGCGATGAGCCCAACACCAACGTCAACGAGGTGGACCTCGGCATGCCCGGCGTCCTGCCCGTGGTCAACAAGACCGCGATCGAATMCTCGATCAAGATCGGCCTCGCGCTGAACTGCAAGATCGCCGAGACCTGCCGCTTCGCCCGGAAGAACTACTTCTATCCGGACACCCCGAAGAACTTCCAKACCTCCCAGTACGACGAGCCCATCGCGTACGACGGCTACCTGGACATCGAGCTCTCCGACGGCACGGTCTTCCGTGTMGAAATCGAGCGCGCCCACATGGAAGAGGACGCCGGCAAGCTGACCCACATGGGCGGCGCCACCGGCCGCATCCAGGGCGCGGACTACTCCCTGGTGGACTACAACCGCTCCGGTGTCCCGCTCGTGGAGATCGTCACCAAGCCGATCGAGGGCGCCGGCAGCCGCGCCCCCGAACTCGCCAAGGCCTATGTGGCCGCCGTCCGCGAGATCGTCAAGAACCTGGGCGTCTCGGACGCCAAGATGGAACGCGGCAACGTCCGCTGCGACGCCAACGTCTCGCTGCGCCCGCACGGCCGCGAACGCTTCGGCATCCGCTCCGAGACCAAGAACGTCAACTCGCTGCGCGCCGTCGAACACGCCGTCCGCTACGAGATCCAGCGCCACGCCGCCGTCCTGGATTCCGGCGAGCCGGTCATCCAGGAAACCCGGCACTGGCACGAGGACACCCGGACCACGACCTCGGGCCGGGCCAAGTCCGACGCCGACGACTACCGCTACTTCCCGGAACCGGACCTMGTCCCGATCACCGCGTCCCGTGAGTGGGTCGAAGAGCTGCGCGCCACGCTGCCCGAGCCGCCGGCCGCCCGCCGCAAGCGCCTGCAGGCCGACTGGGGCTACTCCGACCTGGAGTTCCGCGACGTCGTCAACGCCGGCGTCATGGACGAGATCGAGGAAACCATCGCCGCCGGTGCCACCCCCACGGTGGCCCGCAAGTGGTGGATGGGCGAGATCGTGGGGCGCGCCAAGAACGCCGACGTCGATCCCGGCCAGCTCGGCGTCAACCCGGCCACCATCGTGGAACTGAACAAGATGGTGGAAGAGGGCAAGATCAATAACAAGATGGCCTCCGAGGTCCTGGACGGCGTGCTTGCCGGCGAAGGCACCCCGGCGGAGATCGTTGAAAAGCGGGGCCTCGCCGTGGTCTCCGACGACGGCCCCCTGCTCGAAGCCATTGACGCGGCCCTCGCCGCGCAGCCCGACGTCGCGGACAAGATCCGCGGCGGCAAGGTCCAGGCGATCGGTGCGATCGTCGGCGGCGTCATGAAGGCCACCCGCGGGCAGGCCGACGCCGGCCGTGTCCGCGAACTGATCCTTCAGCGCCTCGGCGTCGAAGGCTAAGGGGCCAAAGCCCTAACGCTCCAACAATTCGGTCATGATGGTCTGCAGTGCTTCGCAGACCATCATGACCGAAGTGCGTTTAAGGTTCTCCGGCCTGGCCAGGACATCGATCCTGCGCCGGGTGCTGATGCCTTCCAGCGGCCGCAGCACGATGCCCGGATTCAGCACGGGCCGCGCCGTGTACCGGGGCAGCAGGCCGATCACGCCGCCGGCCGCGACAAGTGCCGCCACGGTCGAATAGTCGTTGATCCGGTGCACAATGTTCAGCTCCCGGCTGGAGACGGCCGCGACGGCGGACAGCACGTCGGCGGGGGAGTAGCCGGCGCGGCTGGTCACCCACGGTTCGCCCACGACGTCGTCCGYCGTCACCGCGCTCTGGCCGGCCAGCCGGTGCCCGGCCGGCAGCGCGACGTCCAGCGGCTCATGCGCGAGCGGGATCACCGCGACGCGCTCCTCGGGCCACCGCGGGCTGTGATCCATCCGGTGCGCCAGCACAAGGTCATAGCGCGCCGTCAGGGCCGGGAAATCCTGCTGGGCCACGTCCTCGTCCGAGAGCAGGATCCGCGGCTGTCCGGGTGCGTCCAGGAGCCGGGCCAGCGGCGCGAAGAGCGCCTGCCCGGCGCTGTGGAAACCGCTGAGCGTCACCGGCGCGACGGGCGAGCCGTGATAGGCGCCGATCGCCATCTTCGCATCCGCCATCGCGCTCACGACGGCCGCCCCGGCGTCCGCGAGCACCTGCCCGGCCTCCGTCAGCACCAGGTTCCGGCCCTCCTTGCGGGTCAGCGGAACCTCCACGGTCTTCTGCAGCGCGGCCAGCTKCTGGGACACTGCCGAGGGCGTCACGAGGAGGGTTTCGGCGACGGCCTTGACGCTGCCCAGGGCGCCGAGCTCACGCAACATCTCCAGCTGGTGGATTTCCATGCCAGCCATTCTATGCAACAGCGATTTCTAAATCGTCGATTGAGAAGAATTCGGTTGTGCTAATGCTTTTTCGKTGGGTCTAATGGGGTG
>NZ_JBFTHK010000005.1:0-70322 GCF_056394205.1 Arthrobacter sp. 10T413_2
CCTATGTACCGGAGACCACGCTGGGCATTTTCGTGCAGATGTGTCTGCTGGCGGTGCAGAACTTCCTCTCGGCCGCGGTCGGCATCGTCGTCGTCGTCGCCCTCATCCGCGGCATCGCCCGCACGAGGACGCAGCGGCTGGGCAACTTCTGGGTGGACCTGGCCCGGACCACTTTCCGGATCCTKCTGCCGATCGCGTTCGTCGCGGCAGTGGTGATGGTCCTCGGCGGCGTGGTGCAGAACTTCTGKCCCACCGACGTCACCAACCAGKCGGCCGGGATCAGCCAGAKCATTCCCGGCGGGCCCGTGGCGTCCCAGGAAGCCATCAAGGAGCTMGGGACCAACGGCGGCGGCTACTTCAACGCCAACTCCGCCCACCCGTTCGAGAACCCCAATGCCCTCATCAGCTTCTTCGAGGTGTTCCTGCTCCTGCTCATCCCCTCTGCCCTGCCGTACGCCTTCGGCCGGATGGTGGGTGACCAGAGGCAGGGCTACACGGTGGCCGCGGTGATGGGCACCCTGTGGCTGGCATCGGTTTCCCTGATGGGATGGGCCGTGGCTTCCGGCCAGGGAACCGCGACGGCGGCGGCCGGCGGCCTGGGCGAAGGCTTTGAACAGCGCTTCGGACCGGCGCCAAGCGCGATCTTCGCCACGTCCACCACGCTGACCTCCACCGGCGCCGTCAACGTCGCCCATGATTCCCTGCCCCCGATGGCTGGCGGTGTGGCCATGGTGAACATGATGCTCGGCGAAGTCGCCCCCGGCGGAACCGGGTCCGGGCTCTACGGGCTGCTGATCCTGTCCATCATTTCCGTCTTCATCGCCGGGCTGATGGTCGGGCGCACCCCGGAGTATTTGGGCAAGAAGATCGGCCCGACGGAAATGAAACTGGCGGCCATGTACATCCTGGTCACCCCGACCGTGGTCCTGGCACTGGCTGGCATTACCGTCCTGTTGCCGGACGCCATGGCCAACGCCCCGGCCACCGGCCCGCACCAGTTCAGCGAAGTGCTTTACGCCTTCACCTCCGGGGCCAACAACAACGGCTCGGCGTTCGGCGGCATCACCACCTCCGGCCCATTCCTGTCGGTCATGATGGGCCTGGCGATGCTGCTGGGCCGCTTCCTCCCGATTGTCCTGGTCCTCGCACTGGCCGGCTCCCTCGCCCGTCAGGGCAAGGTTCCCGCCTCCGCCGGCACCGTCCCCACCCACGGCCCCCTGTTCGGCGGCCTGCTGCTCGGCGTGACAGTGATCCTGACCGCCCTGAGCTACTTCCCGGCCCTTGCCCTGGGCCCCCTCGCAGAAGGACTCCTGAAATGACCCGGTCTAGCACGGCATCAGCCTCGGACCTCGCCGCCGCCACCTACGCCGACGGCAACCCCCTCGGCACCCCCGGCGAGCACAAGCACCACACCAAGGCTCCGGCAAAACTGACGCTCACTTCCGTCGCCGCCGCCCTGCCACTCGCGGTCCGGAAACTTTCCCCACGGCAGATGATCCATTCCCCTGTCATGTTCACCGTGCTGGTCGGGGCCGCCCTCTGCACGGCGATCTCCCTGTACCGGCCGTCGGTATTCGGCATCGCGGTCACGGCCTGGCTGTGGCTCACCGTCCTCTTCGGCACCCTGTCCGAATCCATCGCCGAAGGCCGGGGCAAAGCCCAGGCCGACAGCCTCCGCGCCAGCCGTAAAGGCGTGACGGCCCGGCTCCGGCAGCCCGACGGCACGACTAAAGAGGTGCCCGGGACAGAGCTGCGGCTCAACGACGTCGTGATCTGCGAGGCCGGGGACGTCATCCCCTCGGATGGCGAAATCATCGACGGCCTGGCCAGCGTGGACGAATCCACCATCACCGGCGAATCAGCCCCGGTCATCCGCGAATCCGGCGGAGACCGCTCCTCGGTCACCGGCGGCACGAAGGTTCTCTCGGACAGGATCGTCATCCGCATCACCGCCGAGCCGGGCCAAACGTTCATCGACCGGATGATCAAGCTCGTCGAGGGCGCCGTGCGGCAGAAGACCCCGAACGAAATCGCCCTCCACGTCCTGCTGGTCTCCCTGACCATCGTGTTCCTTGCCGTCACCATGTCCCTGGCCCCGTTTGCCGCCCTGGCCGGCGCCACGCCGTCCCCGATCGTGCTGGTGGCCCTGTTGGTCTGCCTTATCCCCACCACCATCGGAGCGCTGGTCCCGGCGATCGGCATCGCCGGCATGGACCGGCTGGTCCAGCACAACGTGCTGGCCACCTCAGGTCGCGCCGTGGAGACCGCCGGAGACATCACCACACTGCTGCTGGACAAGACCGGCACCATTACCTACGGCAACCGCCGCGCTGTCAATTTCTTCCCCGCCAACCATGTGGACAGGATCCGGCTCATCGAAGCAGCCCGGGTCTGCAGCCTGGCCGACGAAACCCCCGAGGGCCGCTCCATCGTGGACCTCGCCGCGGACAAGGGCGTGACCGGGGCCGACCTGGCCTCCCTCGAACGCAGCTCCGGCGATTTTGCCGTGGTCCCCTTCAGCGCCACCACCCGCATGAGCGGACTGGACCTTGACGGGCTGCAGATCCGCAAAGGCGCCGCTTCMACGGTGACGGCCTTCGTTGCCGAATACGGCGGCCACACCCCGGCCGACGTTGACCACCGGGTCCAGGAAATCTCTGCCCAAGGCGGCACACCTCTCCTGGTCGCCCAGATCGACAAGGACGGCCGCGCAGATATCCTGGGAACCATCCACCTCGCCGACGTCGTCAAACCCGGCATGAACGCCCGCTTCGCCGAACTGCGGCAAATGGGCATCCGGACCGTCATGATCACCGGTGACAACCCCATCACCGCCAAGGCAATCGCCGCCGAGGCCGGGGTCGATGACTTCCTGGCCGAGGCAACCCCGGAGGACAAACTTGCGGTCATCAAGAAGGAGCAGGCCGCAGGCCGGCTCGTGGCCATGACCGGGGACGGCACCAACGACGCCCCGGCCCTGGCCGCGGCAGACGTCGGCGTCGCCATGAACTCCGGCACCCCCGCCGCCAAGGACGCCGCCAACATGGTGGACCTCGACTCCGACCCCACCAAGCTCATCAACATCGTCGGCATCGGCAAACAGCTGCTCATCACCCGCGGCGCCCTGACCACCTTCTCGGTAGCCAATGACGTCGCCAAGTACTTCGCAATCGTTCCCGCCCTCTTCACCGCTGCCTTCCCGGGTCTGGSACTGCTGAACATCATGGGACTCGCCACCCCGGCCTCGGCCATCCTCTCCGCGGTGATCTTCAACGCCCTGATTATCATMGCCTTGGTGCCGCTCGCGCTCCGCGGAGTMAAATACCGTGCCGTCTCCGCCAACCAGGCACTGGGGCGGAATCTGCTGGTCTACGGGCTCGGCGGCCTCATCGCCCCCTTCATCGGCATCAAAATCATCGACCTGATGATTTCCCTCATCCCCGGAATCGGCTAGGAACACCCCCATGAACACACTCACCGGCTACCTCCGGCAGGCAGGCACCGCCGTCCGGTTCCTGCTCTTCGCCACGCTGGTCCTTGGCGTGGCCTACCCCCTGGCCGTCTTCGGCATAGGGCAGGTGATCGCCCCGTACCAGGCTAACGGTTCCATCATCAAAGACAGCACCGGCGCCCCGGCGGCCTCGGCCCTGATCGCCCAGGCCGCGGCGGACGAATCCGGCGCCCAGGACCCGCGGTGGTTCCATGCCCGGCCCTCGGCCGTGAAATGGGACCCGGMGTCGTCCTCGGCGTCCAACATKGGCCCCAACGATCCGAAACTGCTCAAGGCTGTCGCCGCCAACCGCGCGGCCGTCGCGAAGGCCGAAAACGTTCCCGAAGCGGCCGTTCCTGCCGATGCCGTGACCGCCAGCGGCTCCGGACTGGATCCGGACATCTCGCTGGCCTACGCCCGACTCCAGATACCGCGCGTTGCCGCCGCGCACGGGCTCAGCACGGAGACTGTGACCGCCTTCGTCGCGCAACAGACCAGTGGCGGCGCCGTGGCATTCCTGGGGCAGCCCGCGGTGAACGTGACCGTCCTGAACCTCGCAGTCGCAGCCGCGTCGCCCGCGTCCGCCTCCAAGTGACAGAATGACGACATGGCACGTGGAACGCTGCGGATCTTCCTGGGGGCCGCGCCCGGCGTGGGTAAGACCTACGAAATGCTGGAGGAAGCCCACCGACTCCATGAGCGAGGCGAAGATGTTGCGGTAGCGTTCGCGCTCGACCACGGCCGCGCCGACACAAGGGCACTCATGGCCGGCCTTGAAGTCATCCCGCCCYGGCAGCTGAGCTACCGGGGGGCGGAGTTCGAGGAAATGGACMTGGACGCGGTTCTGGCCCGAGCCCCCAAGACCGCAGTGGTGGACGAGTACGCCCACTCCAACGTCCCGGGCAGCCGCAACCAGAAGCGCTGGCAGGACGTGGATGAACTTCTCAGCGCCGGGATCAATGTCCTGTCAACGGTCAACATCCAGCATCTGGCGTCTCTAGGCGACGTCGTCAGCGCCATCACCGACGTCCGCCAGGCAGAAACCGTGCCGGACGACGTCGTGCGCCGCGCCGACCAGATCGATCTGGTCGACATCCCGCCGGAGCTGCTGCGCCAGCGGCTCAGCGACGGAAAGATCTACGCCGCGGACAAGATMGACGCGGCCCTGTCCAACTATTTCCGGCTGGGCAACCTCGGCGCGCTGCGCGAACTCGCTTTGCTGTGGCTGGCCGATAGGGTGGACGAAGGGCTGGCCAAATACCGGGCCGAACAGGGCATTGAAGCCAGCTGGCCAGCCCGCGAGCGCATCGTGGTGGGCCTGACCGGGGGCCCTGAGGGCGAGCCACTCATCCGGCGCGKGGCACGTATCCTGACCCGGGTCAGCGGCGGGGACCTCCTGGCCGTCCATGTTCGCGCCGCCGACGGCGTCGCCTCGGAGTCACCGCAGGCGCTCGAACGGCAGCGGCGGCTGATCCAGGACCTGGGCGGCAGCTACCACATCGTGGCCGGAGAAGACCCGGCGGCCGCCCTGCTGGACTTCGCCCGCAGTGTCAACGCCACCCAAATCGTGGTCGGCATCTCGCGGCACAAGAACCTCGCGGGTGTCCTGGGCGGTCTCCTGGGCGGCGGGGTGGGAACCCGGGTGGTGCGGGGCTCCGGGGACATCGATGTCCACATGGTCTCACACCCCCTCGGCGGCCAGGGCACGGGGGTGCCGCGCCCCCGCGATCTCGGCCGGGTCCGGGTGGCGGTGGGGCTCGTCCTGGCCGTGGTGCTCCCGGCACTCCTGCAACTGCTGCTGCTGGCCCTGAACCCGGAGCAAAATGTGGCCACGGCAATGCTGGTCCAGCTCACCGGCTCCGTCGCGGTGGCCCTGGTTGGCGGACTATGGCCGGCGATCCTCGCGGCGCTGTGGAGCAGCCTGCTGGTGAACTACTTTTCCACCCCGCCGGTCGGCAACTTGACCATCAGTGATCCGCAGAACTTCCTCGCCCTGCTGGTGTTCGTGGGCGTCTCGGCGGCCGTCGCCGTCGTCGTCGACCTTTCGGCCCGCCGCTCCAAGGAGGCTGCGCGGGCCCGTGCCGAGGCAACGACGCTGGGTGACCTGACCCGCGGCGCCGCCGGTTCGGAGGATACCGTTCAGGCGCTGCTGGAGCAGGCGCTGGGTGTTTTCCAGGTCCGGGGCACCGCCTTATTCAGCCGTGATGCCAATGCCGGCGCCGGAAGCACGGCCAGTGGCCGGCCGTGGCGGCTGCTCGCCTCGGCTGGAGAGATCCCGGCTGCTGCCGAGAGCGCTCGGGGGGACGCCGCCACCGGCGACAACGTCGAGGAAATCGATGCCACCACCCGACTGGTCCTCTACGGACGGATCCTGCCAGCAAGCGACCGGCGCCTCCTGGGGGCCTTCGGCGTCCATCTGGCGGCCCAGCTTGAACGCCAGCAGCTGGTTGTCAGCCGTCGGGAGATGCTGCGCCTGGCCGAGAGCAACACGATGCGCACTTCCATCCTCCGCGCCGTGTCCCACGACCTGCGCACCCCGCTGGCCGGGATCAAACTCGCCGTCGGCGGCCTGCGCCACGACKACGTCCGCTACACCGCGGAAGAGGAGCAGGAGCTGCTGGCTACCATCGAGGAGTGCTCGGACCGACTGGACACCCTGGTGGGGAATCTGCTGGACATGTCCCGGCTCACCTCGGATGCCGTCAATCCCCTCCTCAAACCGGTGCGCTGGTTCGAGGTGATCCCCGGAGCCCTCGGCGCCGTCCCCCCGGGCAAGGTGCGGGTGGACCTGCCCGCCAACATGCCGGAGATTGACGCCGACCCGGGAATGCTGGAACGCGTCATTGCGAACATCGTCGAAAATGCCGTGAAATACGCCCCGGACTCAGATATTGTCCTGGTGGGGACCGCCGGCGGCCTCAGCCCGGCKACACTCGAAGGGCACCCTGCGGGCGAGCTGCGGATCATCGATCATGGTCGGGGCGTTCCGGCGGAGAGTGTCGTCGAGATGTTCCGTCCGTTCCAGCGGCTCGATGACACGCCGCAGACCACCGGGATCGGACTCGGACTGGCCGTGGCGAAAGGATTCACCGAAGCAATGGGCGGAACGCTGGCCGCGKAAGAGACGCCAGGCGGCGGTTTGACGATGGTCATCCGGCTTCCCCTGTCCACTGGCGTGCCGTTCGACGCGCGCCGCGCCCAGGCCCCGCTTGAGCCGCAGTCGGCCCTGGGCCGCCGCCATGCACTGCCGCTCAGGCCGGGACCGGACGCCGGATGACCGCCGTCCTGGTGGTCGACGACGACCCGCACCTGCTGAGGGCGCTCCGAATCACGCTGCAGGCCCACGGTTACTCGGTGACCACGGCGGCAGACGGGCGTTCTGCCCTGCTGACCGCATCCCAGCACCCCTTGGCGCTGGTCATCCTGGACCTCGGTCTGMCGGACATCGACGGCACTACAGTCCTGCGGGAGCTCCGGTCCTGGAGCCAGGTCCCGATCCTGGTGCTCTCAGCCCGCCACGGCTCCGAGGACAAAGTGGAAGCGCTCGACGCCGGCGCGGACGACTACATCACGAAGCCGTTCGGCCTCGACGAGCTGCTGGCCCGGATCCGCGCCCTCCTGCGCCGCAGCGTTGACCAGGAGCAGGCACCAGTGGTGACCACCGAGKCCTTCACCGTGGACCTGGGCAAACACCGCGTCATCCGCGACGGCCAGGATGTGCGGCTGACCCCCACCGAATGGAACATTCTGGAGCTGCTGGTCCGGAACCCGGAAAAGCTCATCACACAGCAGCAGCTGCTCTCCGAGGTCTGGGGTCCGGCGTACGCCAAGGAAACCAACTATCTCCGGGTCTACATGGCCCAGCTGCGGCGCAAGCTCGAACCGGACACCGCCAACCCGCGTCATCTGCTCACGGAGGCCGGCATCGGCTACCGGTTCATGCCCTGAGAGTATTTCCTGGCTGTGCTTGCTCACAGTGCCTGCTGATTTTTCGCATGCCGMGGCCGGCAATGGATACTGGGGCAATGACAAATCGCAGCCCGCTCAACTGGGACGATGCCGGCCCGTCGCCGCTGCCGGAGATCCCGGCGCAACTGCAGGCCGCCCTCAACGGAATCCCGGCCATGGTGGGCTACTGGGACACGGGGCTCCGCAACCGCTTGGCCAACGAGGCCTACGGCACGTGGTTCGGCATTGAACCCGGCCAGCTATACGGAAGGCATATCGGGGACGTGCTCGGGGAGGCAGTCTTCGAGGCGAACCGGCCGTACATCGAGCTCGTGCTCGCCGGAGAGCCTCAGCAGTTTGACCGGACCCTCGTGGATGCCGTGGGCGAATCGCGCTACACCGAGGTGACTTACACCCCCGATGCCCGGGACGACGGCGCGGTGCGGGGTTTTTTCGTCCAAGTCACGGACATCACGCAGCGGGTGCTGGCCGATCGGCGCAGGCAGCAGGACATGGACCGGTACCGCGCCTTGGCGCGCAGCGTCCCCGGCGTCTTCGTGCTCCTCTTCGACGCCGATCTACGGTACCTGATCGCCGAAGGGCAGGAACTGGAAACGTTCGGCTACCGCACGGAGGAGCTCGAGGGCCAGCGCATCCAGGACGTGCTCAAGGGCGATCTCGCCAGCGAGCTCGAGCCGCGCTACCGTGCGGCCCTMGCCGGCCGGGAAGTCTCCTGGAGCCGTCAGATCGGCCACCGCACCTACCGGCTCAAAGCCGGACCGGTGCACTCCGACGACGAGGYCACTGCCGGCATGGTCGTGGCGGTTGACGTCACCGAGCGCCTGCAGCAGCAGCAGGTCTGGGAGGCCCTCCACGACATAGCGACCGCTGTCGCCCGCAACGCCGCCCCCGCCGACATCTCCGAGCGCGTCGCGGCCATCGTCCTTGAGCTGTTCAATGTGGACTCCGCCGCCGTCGTCCGTTTCACGGGCGCGTCGTCGGCGGAAATCGTCGCCATGGCCCCCGCCCTCCCGCCGACGCTGAGCCGCCGGCACATCTTTGCCCCGACCGACGAGTCCGCCACCGTCCGGGTGGCATTGACGGGCAAGCCTGCCCTCGTTGTTTACGGGCCGGAGGGCGGACCGGCGGCGGAGCAGATGCGCGCCGGCGGGTTCCAGTCCGCGGCGGCGGCGCCGGTCCGGGTCGGGGGAAGCCTGTGGGGCGTGGTGACCCTGACCTCGAAATCCCGCACGGGCGTCACGGAAGCCATGATGGCGCGGCTGGCCCAGTTCGCGGAGCTCGTCGAGATCGCCATCGGCAACTCGGAGGCAAGGACCGACCTCGAACTGCAGGCCACCACCGATGCCCTGAGCGGCCTGCCCAACCGGCGCGCCCTGGAACGGCACCTCGCCGAACAGCTTGCGCTGGCCGGGACGCGCGGCACCACACTGAGCGCCGTCGTCCTGKATATCGACCACTTCAAAAGGGTCAAYGACACCTACGGCCACCTGATGGGCGACGTGGTCCTGGCCGAAGTCGCGGCGAGGCTCCGGGGAGTCGCCCGGAGCCAGGAAATCCTGGCTCGCTTCGGCGGCGAAGAGTTCGTGTGGCTGCTCCCGGAGACGAACGGCGCCGAGGCCCTGCGGGCGGCGGAACGGGCCCGGGAGGCCATCGCGGCCGAGCCGTTCGGCGACGTCGGCTTCCTGACGATCTCCGCCGGCGTCTGCGAGCAGCGCGACGCCGCGGCCGGGACCCTCCTGGACTGCGCGGACCGTGCGCTCTATGAGGCGAAAAACGCTGGCCGCAACCGCACCTCACGCTACGGCCACGCCACCCAGACGGCCCAAGGGCAGGCCCGGCCCGCGGCGGACGGACACCCGGCCTAGACGAGGCCGGAGACGCCGACGTCACGCAGGCTCCGGGAAGGCCTCAGGACAGGAAGCCACGCAGCAAGGCCGCGGTCCCTTCCAGGTGTTCATTGGTGGCGCGCTCCGCCGCCGCCGCGTCGCCGGACAGGATGGCGTCCGCCATTTGCGCGTGCTGCGCATTGGAATGCTCCAGGTTGGTCCCCAGGAACGGGATCCTGTCCAGGAGTTCATTGACCCTCGACCTCGTTTCCGCCACCGCCGCCACAAGGCTGGGCGAGCCGGTGAGCTCGGCGATCGCGATGTGAAAACGGGCATCGCGTGGCCTGTACGAAGCCTCCGTGGCGTGGGACACCTCCGACAGGCAGTTCCTCAGGTGGCTCCGGGCGGCCGCGGACAAATTGGAACTGGCCGCCAGGGCGCTCGCCGCCGGCTCAATGACTCCGCGGAACAGGAGCACGTCATGAACTTCGGCTGGATCCAGCGGGCGGATTCCCCGGGGTTCTGTCCGCACCGGGTTTTCGGAGACATACGTGCCGCCGTAGCGGCCGCGACGGACGTCAAGATATCCGGCAGCCTGCAGTTCGCCCAGCGCCTCGCGAAGAGTCGCCCGGGACACACCCAGGCGTTCGGCGAGTTCGCGTTCCGGCGGCAGCTTGTCAGCAGGCGCAAAGATCCCTAGCTTGATCGTCTGCAGAATGTGCTCGATGGTCTCTTCGAAAGCATTTCCGCCCCGCACCGGGCGCAACATTGAGTATGGCTGCTGCAACAAGAAATCGGCCAAGGCCAGCTCCCAAAACTAGGCGACCCTATATATACCGCGAGCATACATTTAGCGGACGGGAAAAGACTAGCTAGAAGACCAATTGGCCGAAGTTGGAGCCATACTTCCTAGAATTTCGCCGGAAGTCCTTGACGGATGTGAGTTGCGCCACCACACTGGGAGGCGTGCCCTTGGACTGAAAACAGTCCTTTAGGAATCTGGGCGACACTCCTCTTATCAAGGGAATCGCATGAAATCAGTAGATCATGTCGCCGGTGCGAAGAACGCAGACGGCAGTGAAACGGAGTACCTTCAGCACCGCCGGCTCAAGCGCGGCGCCGCCGGCTGGGTGCTCCTCGCGGGGCTGGGGGTCGCCTACGTCATTTCCGGAGACTTCGCCGGATGGAATCTCGGCCTCGCCCAGGGAGGATGGGGCGGCCTGCTCATTGCTTTCCTCCTGATGGGCGTCATGTATACCTGCATGGTCTTCGGTCTGGCCGAACTCTCGTCGTCGCTTCCGACGGCGGGTGCCGGTTACGCTTTTGCGCGGCGGGCCCTCGGCCCGTTGGGCGGCTTCGCCACCGGCATAGCGGTGCTGATCGAGTACGCCGTCGCACCCGCCGCCATCGCCACCTTCATCGGCGGCTACATCGAGGCACTCGGACTGTTCGGCCTCACCAACTCCTGGCCGGTCTACCTGGTCACCTACATGATCTTCATCGGGATCCATCTCCGCGGCGTGGGTGAGGCGCTGAAGATCATGTTTGCGATCACCGCCTTTGCCGTCGTCGCGCTCGTTGCCGCCGTCGTCGGCCTCGTGCCGATGTTCGACCCGGCCAAACTGTTCGACATCGTCCCGGATGGATCCGCCGGTTCCAGCGCGTTCCTGCCCATGGGCGTCGGCGGAATCCTGGCGGCACTGGTTTACGGCATCTGGTTCTTCCTGGCCGTCGAAGGCGTCCCGCTGGCTGCGGAGGAATCCGCTGATCCCAAGAAGGACATGCCCAAGGGCATCATCGTCGCCGTCCTCATTCTGGTCATCTTCGGGGCCCTGATGCTGGTTCTCGTGCCGGGAGCCGCCGGATCCCAAGCCATGAGCACCTCAGACAACCCTCTTCCGGAGGCCATCCGGCTGGCTTACGGTGGAAACACGCTGCTCGCCGACTTCATCAACTACGCGGGCCTCGCCGGCCTGGTAGCCAGTTTCTTCTCCATCATCTATGCCTACTCACGCCAGCTTTTCGCGCTCTCCCGTGCCGGCTACCTGCCCAAATGGCTGTCCCTCACTKGGGCTCGCCGGACACCTTACTGGGCCCTCATCGTTCCGGGCACGATCGGTTTCCTGCTGGCAGCTATCACCCAGAATGGCGCCCTCCTGATCAACATCGCAGTCTTCGGCGCCACGGTATCCTACGTCCTGCTCAACCTGTCCCACATCGTGCTGCGGATCAAAGAACCAGAACTCGAGCGCGGCTACCGCACGCCGGGAGGCATMGCCACCACCTCCGTCGCGCTCGTCCTGTCCGCGGTCGCCGTCGTCGCCACTTTTGTGGTGGACGTCTACGCAGCGTCCATCACAGCGGCCATCTTCGCCGCCGCCATTGCGTACTACTGGTTCTACAGCCGGCACCGCATCGTCACCGGATCCCCGGATGAGGAATTCGCCCGGCTGGCCCTGGCCGAGGCGGAACTGAAGCAGTAGCTGTCCCCCGGCCACCACCCCACCACCCCTTTTGAAGAGAACAACGTTGCGGAGCAACCATGACTGAAGCATCCACAAACCACGCCCTGAACGCCCAACTCACCCTCGATGAACTGCGGGCAGACGTCGCCTCCGGAGCGATCGACACTGTCATCGTGGCCATCACCGACTCCCTGGGCAGACTCCAGGGCAAGCGCTGCGGCGCCCGCTCCTTTCTCGAGGATGTCCTGGAGCACGGCGCGGAAGGCTGCAACTACCTCCTCGCCGTCGACGTCGAGATGAACACCATCGACGGCTACGCCATGTCGTCCTGGGAGACCGGCTACGGCGACATGATGATGCTGCCCGATGTGTCGACCCTGCGCCGGGTCCCTTGGCAGCAGGGAACGGCCCTGGTTCTTTGCGACATCATGTGGTCGGACAAGTCGCCGGCAGTCGCGTCCCCGCGCCAGATACTGCGCGCCCAGGTGGAACGGCTCGAAAAACTCGGTTACCGCGCCCACATGGGCACGGAGCTCGAATTCTTGATGTTTGACGACTCCTACCGCGAGGCCTGGCAGAAGAACTACCACGGGCTGGATGCCTCGACCCAGTACAACGTGGACTACTCGCTACTCGCCACGGCCCGTCTGGAACCGGTCATCCGGTCGATMCGCACCAACATGGAAGCGGCCGGGCTGGTGGTCGAATCGTCCAAGGGCGAGTGCAACCTCGGCCAGCAGGAAATCACCTTCCGCTTCGATGAAGCCCTCAAAGCATGCGACAAGCACACGTTCTACAAGAGCGGCGCGAAGGAAATCGCGGACCAGCACGGCAAGAGCATCAGTTTCATGGCCAAGTACGACCAGCGCGAGGGCAACTCCTGCCACATCCACTTCAGCCTGACCGACCTGGACGGCAACCCCGTGCTGCCCGGCGACGGCGAGCACGGTTTCAGCCCGGTGATGGAGCACTTCATGGCCGGGCAGTTGGACGCACTGAAGGAACTCACCTATTTCCTGGCCCCAAACGTCAACTCCTACAAAAGGTTCGTCGAAGGCAGCTTCGCGCCCACCGCCATCGCTTGGGGCATGGACAACCGCAGCTGTGCCCTCCGGGTGGTGGGCCACGGTCGCGGCCTGCGTACCGAAATGCGAGTCGGCGGCGGGGACCTTAACCCGTACCTCGCGGCGGCCGCACTGATMGCCGCCGTAATCCACGGTCTCGAGAACCGACTGCCCCTGGGACCTGCCATCCAGGGCAGCGCCTACGCCTCCGACGCGGACCGGCTTCCGACCAACCTGCGCGATTCCCGGGACCTGCTCGCGGAGAGCAGCATCGCACGCAAGGCGTTCGGCGACTCCGTCGTGGACCACTACGTCCACGCCGCCAGCATCGAACTCCGTGCCTACGAGAGCGCCGTCACCGACTGGGAGCGCATCCGTGGCTTCGAACGACTCTAGGGCTTACCGCCCCCGGATTGCCCTGACTAGCTACTACCAGGATGCGGCCTGGGGAGTTTGGGACGCCAAGGCCGCCATCGTCCCGGGAACTTACGTCGAGGCCGTGGTCGCGGCCGGCGGAACTCCGATCCTGTTGCCGCCGCTGGGCACGGATGAAACCGTGCTGGACCTGATGGACGGACTCATCGTGGTGGGAGGACCCGACGTGGATCCCGCCCGCTACGGAGCCGCCGCACATCCCAGGACCGCCTCGCAGCCGCTCCGGGACGAGCACGATACGATCCTGACGCGGGCGGCGGTGGAGCGAGGGCTGCCGTTGTTTGCCATCTGCCGGGGGGCTCAGATCCTCAACGTGGCCTTTGACGGCAGCCTGACCCAGCACCTGCCCGACATCAACCCCAGGGCCAACTACCAGCCGGCCCCGGGAGTCTTCGGCGAAGCATCCTTCACCACCGTCCCGGGAAGCCTGATCCAGTCACTGCTCGGCGACTCTGCCGTGGCGCCTTGCTATCACCACCAGGCCATGGAAACCGTCCCGCCGAGGCTGCGGGTCACCGCGACCTCCGAGGATGGAACCGTCCAGGCCCTGGAGGTCGAAGCCGCCCCAGGCTGGGTCCTGGGCGTGCAATTCCACCCGGAACAAAATCCCGAAGACCTGCGGCTGTTCCGCGGCTTCGTGCATGCCGCGGGCAGCTACCGTGCCAACCGAAAAGAGATGTCCACGATATGACAGCCACAACCTTCRACGYCATCAACCCCTCTACAGAGGAAGTCATCGAGACGGTATCGCTGGCCGGACTGGCCGAGGTCGATGATGCCATCGCCCGCGCGGCCGGAGCATTTGATTCCTGGCGGGCCGTCGCCCCGGCAGACCGCGCGCTGCTGCTGAGGCGCTTCGCCGCGGCCGTGGACGCGGACCTGGAACAACTGGCCAGGCTCGAAGTCCGCAACGCCGGGCACACGATCGGAAATGCACGCTGGGAAGCCGGAAACGTCCGGGACGTCCTCACTTACTACTCGGCCGCGCCGGAACRGCACTTCGGCAAGCAGATCCCGGTCGCCGGGGGCGTTAACATCACCTTTCACGAGCCGCTCGGCGTCGTGGGGGTCATCGTGCCGTGGAACTTTCCGATGCCGATCGCGGCCTGGGGTTTTGCCCCCGCCCTAGCCGCCGGCAACACAGTGGTACTCAAACCCGCTGAGATGACCCCCCTGACCGCGCTGCGGCTGGCCGAACTGGCCCGCGAAGCCGGCATCCCGGACGGCGTCTTCCAAGTGATTCCGGGCAAGGGTTCGGTGGTGGGCGAACGGTTCGTCACCCATCCCGCCGTCCGCAAAGTGGTCTTCACCGGTTCGACCGGCGTCGGCAAGAAGATCATGGCCGGCTGCGCGGACCAGGTGAAGCGGGTGACCCTCGAACTCGGCGGCAAGAGCGCCAACATCGTCTTCGACGACGCCGACCTCGGGATGGCCGCCGCCGCCGCACCCGGTGGAGCATTCGACAACGCCGGCCAGGACTGTTGCGCCCGATCGCGCATCCTGGTCCAGCGCAACGTCTATGACCGCTTCATGGAATTGCTTGAGCCCGCCGTCAAGGCCATCACCGTCGGTGATCCCGCGGATGAGGCAACCACCATGGGTCCGCTGATCTCCGCCCAGCAACGCCGGACAGTCGCGGGTTTCGTGCCGGACGACGCCCCGATAGCCTTCCAGGGCCAGGCCCCGTCCGGAGCCGGCTTCTGGTTCCCGCCGACGGTGCTGACACCCGGTCTGGACTCGCCGTCGTTCACGGAGGAAATCTTCGGGCCCGTTGTGACTGTGGTGCCATTCACCGACGAGGCGGACGCCATCCGGATCGCGAACAACACCGACTATGGACTGTCCGGTTCCATCTGGACCTCCAGCGTGGACCGCGCCCTGCGCGTGGCGCGCGGCGTCGAGTCCGGCAACCTGTCCGTAAACTCCCACTCGTCCGTCCGCTACTCCACCCCGTTCGGCGGTTTCAAGCAATCCGGACTGGGCCGGGAGCTCGGACCCGACGCCCTCGATTMCTTCACCGAAACCAAGAACGTCTTCATTTCCACGCCGTCACTCGGCTGAACGTCCCTGACTCGCAATATAGCCCCGAATTTTACCCCGCACAAAGGAGTTCCCATGCAGACAGTAGTATCCAACCGCCTAGCCGGACGCAGCGCAGTCATCACTGGTGGCGCCAGCGGCATCGGGCTGGCTACCGCCCGACGGATGGCCGCGGAAGGCGCCAATGTCGTCATCGCCGACATCGAACCCACCTCCGGCCTCGCTGCGGCCACCGAGGTCGGCGGCCTGTTCGTCAAGGTCGACGTCACGAGCGAAGACGACGTCCGGAACCTCTACGCCCAGACCAAGGAAACTTACGGCAACGTTGACATCGCCTTCAATAACGCCGGGATCTCCCCCGCCAGCGACGGTTCAATCCTCGACACCGGCATCGATGCCTGGCGCAAAGTCCAAGAAGTGAACCTGACATCCGTGTACTACTGCTGCAAGTACGCCATCCCCTACATGCAGGAACAGGGCAAGGGCTCCATCATCAACACGGCCTCGTTCGTGGCGGTCATGGGCGCGGCGACCTCCCAGATCTCCTACAGTGCCTCCAAAGGCGGTGTGCTTTCCATGAGCCGGGAACTCGGCGTCGAATTCGCCCGGCAGGGCATCCGGATMAACGCCCTCTGCCCGGGCCCGGTGAACACCCCGCTGCTGAAGGAACTCTTCGCGAAGGACCCGGAAAAGGCCGCCCGTCGGCTGATCCACGTTCCGCTGGGACGCTTCGCCGAGCCCGAGGAACTGGCCGCCGCCGTCACGTTCCTGGCCAGCGACGACGCCTCCTTCATCACGGCGTCCACCTTCCTGGTGGACGGCGGGATCTCCGGCGCGTACGTCACGCCCATCGACTGAGCCGGGAGTACAAGTACGGCACTAGGGGTGCCGGCCGGGATCGCGTCCCGACCGGCACCCCAGCGGCTTAAACGCACAGCGGATTAAACGAACGCCGACTTTCCGGTCACGGCCCGGGCCACGATCAGTGAATTGATCTCGTAACTGCCCTCATAGGTGTAGAGGATCTCGGCGTCGCCGAAGAGCTTGCCCATCTCGTAGTCGCTGCTGATCCCGTTGCCGCCCATGAGGGACCGGCCCATCGCCACCGACGCCCGCGCCAGCCGCGTGGTGGTGGACTTGGCCATCGCGGCCTGGACCATCTCCAGCTTGCCTTCCTCCTGGATCCTCGCCAGCTGGGCCATCAGGGCCAGCGAGGCGGTCGCGTTGCCCAGGATCTCGGCGAGCTGCTGCTGGATGAGCTGGAAGCGGGCCAGCTCCTTGCCGAACTGCCGGCGCTGCAGCGAATAGGAACGCGCGACGTCGAACGCGGCCAGCTGGATGCCGGCGCCTTGCCAGCCCACCCAGGCGCGCGAATCGCGCAGGAGCTCGTTGGCCTTGGAGAAGTCGGTGGCACCCGGCAGCAGGTTGGCTTCCGGGATGCGGACCTCATCGAGGACGATGTCCGCGTTCTGCATGATGCGCAGGCCGATCTTGTTGGCGATCTTCGTGGCGGTGTACCCGGGCCGGTCCGTCTCCACGATGAAACCCTTGATGTGCTCGTCGGCGACGTCCCGGGCCCAGACGAGAGCGAAGTCCGCGATCGTGCCGGCCCCGATCCAACGTTTGGCGCCGTTGATGACCCACTCGCCGTTCTCCAGCCGGGCGGTAGTCTCCAGGCCGCCGGCAATGTCCGACCCGTGGTCCGGCTCGGTCAGGGCGAACGCTCCGAGCTGGGTGAAGGCGGTGAGGCCGGGGAGCCATCGGGCCTTCTGTTCCGGGGAGCCGAGCTGATCGATCATGCCGACAATCAGCTCGTTGTGGATGCCCACGAGCGCCGAGAGCGAGACGTCGGCGCGGGCCACCTCGACATACATGAGGCCCTTGAAGAGCTTGGACGTGCCGTCCGTCTGCAGCCCGCCCAGACCGTACTTTCCGAGTTCCGCGAGCATCCCGAAGGGGAACTCCTCGCGGTTCCAGTAGTCGATCGATGCCGCCCGGATCCGGGACTGCAGGAAATCCCGGACCTCCTGGTACCGGAGCTGTTCGTCCGGCGGCAGCAGGTCCACGATGTACATGAGGTCGGCGTCGGGAAACGGCGGCTCTGCCGCGGAGGCCGCAGCAACCGTTCCGGCTGTGGCTGATTCGGCTGTGTCTGATTCGGCTGACGCCAACTGTCCGTTGGCACGTCCTGGTGACTGCACGGGCACGCATCCCTTCGTCATGCGCCGCCAGCAGAGCGACGCCGCTCTTCCAAACCCTTGGATGTCCTAGTATATTGCAGAGTGACGGGGATCACTAGACGGGCGCCGCGGCGGGCCGGCGGGGTCCCAGGCAACGGCGTTGTGCCACGGACCGCCCGGAACGGCTGCGCCAGCGAACTTCGAAAGGTGCACCATGACCGTAACTGAGGAATTCCGCGCCGCCAGAGACCGGCTGCTGGCCCTGCGCGGGGACTACGAGGGCGCCCGCAGCGAATTCCAGTGGCCGCGCTTCGAAGAATTCAACTTCGCGCTGGACTGGTTCGACCAACTCGCGGCGGATCCGGCCAAGGCGGACAACCCGGCCCTGGTGATCGTCGAGCAGGACGGGTCAGCAACGCGCCGCAGCTTCGCGGACCTCTCCCGGCGCTCGTCCCAGGTGGCCAACTGGCTGCGGAGCCAGGGCGTGCGGCGCGGGGACCGGATGATCATCATGCTCGGCAACCAGGTGGAGCTCTGGGAACTCATGCTGGCCGGCATCAAGCTGGGCATCGTCATGATCCCCACCACCACCCTGATGGGGTCCGCGGACCTTCAGGACCGGGTGGAGCGCGGCGGCGCGACCTGGGCCGCCGTCGGAAGTGCCAACATCGCCAAGTTCGCCGACGTCGCGGGTAATTACACGCTGATCGAAATCGGCGACGCCGCCGCAGAACCCGCCGGAGCACAGGACACGGCGCTGCAGTATGCGGAAGCCGACGCGGCCGKAGAAGACTTCACCCCGGACACCCCCACCCTGGCCAACGAGACCCTCCTGCTCTACTTCACCTCCGGCACCACGTCCAAGGCCAAGCTGGTGGAGCACACGCACACCTCCTACCCGGTCGGTCACCTGTCCACGATGTTCTGGATCGGGATGGAACCGGGCGACGTCCACCTCAACGTCGCATCCCCGGGCTGGGCAAAGCACGCCTGGTCCAACGTGTTCACGCCGTGGATCGCCGAGGCTTGCGTGTTCATCTACAACTACGAGCGTTTCGACGCCAAGGCCCTCATGGAGCAGATGGACCGCGAGTCGGTGACGAGCTTCTGCGCCCCGCCCACGGTCTGGCGCATGCTCATCCAGGCCGACCTCACGCTGCTCAAGAACCCGCCGACCAAGGTGGTGTCCGCCGGCGAACCGCTCAACGCCGAAGTGATCKACCAGGTCCACCGCGCCTGGGGCCAAACCATCCGGGACGGCTTCGGGCAGACCGAATCGACCGTGCAGATCGCGAACACCCCGGGCCAGCCGATCAAGATCGGCGCCATGGGCAGGCCGCTGCCCGGCTACGACGTCGTGCTCGTGGACCYCGCCACCGGTGAGGAGTCCGACGACGGCGAACTCTGCCTGCGCCTGGACCCCCGCCCCGTAGGGCTCATGAAGGCCTACTACGGCGACCCGGAGAAKACCGCGGAGGCTTTCCGCGACGGCTACTACCACACCGGCGACATGGCCAGCCGGGACGAACGCGGCATCATCACGTATGTGGGCCGGGGCGACGACGTCTTCAAGTCCTCCGACTACCGGCTGTCCCCGTTCGAACTGGAGAGCGTGCTGATCGAGCACCCGGCGGTGGCGGAGGCCGCCGTCGTGCCCTCCCCCGACCCGCTCAAGCTGTCCGTGCCGAAGGCGTTTGTGGTCCTGGCCGCCGGGCACCAGCCCGGCCCGGAGCTCGCCGAGGACATCCTGCGGTACTGCCGCGAACACCTGGCCCCTTTCAAGCGGATCCGCCGCCTGGAGTTCGCCGAACTCCCCAAGACCATCTCCGGCAAKATCCGGCGCGTGGAGCTCCGCCACAGCGAGGAAATGCGCCACGGCGGCGGACCCGTTCCGGAGGGCCTGGGCATCGAGTATTCCGAGGCCGATTTCCCGGCACTGAAGGGGCAGAGCTGACCGTGGGAACGCCGCTGCCCCGAGATCCGATCGCCGACGCCCGGCTGAACTGGGAGCGCCACGGCTGGGCCGACGTCGCCGCCCCGATGGCGGCCATCACCGCCATCATGCGGACCCAGCAGATTCTGCTGGGCCGGATCGAAGCCGTGCTCAAGCCGTTCGGGCTCACCTTTGCACGGTATGAGCTGCTGGCATTGCTCAGTTTCGCACGCAGCGGCGCGCTGCCCATGAACAAGGCGAGCGCGCTGCTTCAAGTCCACCCCACTTCGGTCACCAACGCCGTGGACCGGCTCGAGAATGCCGAGCTGGTGGTCCGCTCCCCCCATCCGACGGACGGCCGCACCACGCTGATCGAGCTCACCGCGGAGGGCCGCGCCCTGGCCAAACAGGCGACGGCGGTGCTGAACTCCGAAGTCTTCGGCCGCTCGGGCTTCGCAGACCAGGACGTGGACCAGCTGATCCGGATCCTTGGCACATTCCGCAGGAACGCCGGGGACTTCAGCGATTAGAGGACCGGTCAGCCACCGACGCCGGCAGGGACGGGCCTGCGGTCGAGATGGATGCCGGCGATCATGCATCGCACGGACCCCCCGGCCAGTTCGATCGTGGGAACGTCCACGGGCAGGAGGGTGCAGCTTCGTTCGATGATGGCCTTCTGCGCCGCCGTCAGGGTTCCCAGGGCCCGCCGGGAGAGCGCCAGCACGCGGCCTTCCGCGCCTTGCAGCTCGATCGCGTTGCCTGCGAAATTGCTGATCTGGTGGGGGCTCAGCTCGATGACCGCTCGTCCCCCGGAGGCCAGTCGTTCCATCACCTCACGCCGGCGTCCCGCCGAGCGGATCAGGTCCACTCCKACCATTGCGAAGTCTGTCGCCACAGTCATCATCACATTCGTGTGATAGACGGGAGTGCCGTCTGCATCGACCGCGTCGAACAGCATGGGCTCATAGCCGAAGTTGGTACAGAACCGCTCCAGGGCCACGGGGTCAGCCCGGCGGGAACGTGCGGCATAGGCCACACGGGAGCCGTGGTCCAGGACCATGGCCCCCGTTCCCTCCAGGAAGACACTGTCCATTTCCAGCCCGGAGTAGTCGATGACGTCCTGCACCCGGTAATGGGTCTTCAGGAAGTCCAGGATGTCGCTGCGGCGTTCGTGGCGGCGGTTGGGGGCGTACATCGGGAAGATCCCGATCCGGCCACCCGCATGGGTGGAGAGCCAGTTGTTGGGAAACACACTATCCGGGCGGGTTTCGTCATGGTCCTCGAACATGTTCACCGTGACACCGGCCGCCTCCAGCGCCTCGGCCAGCCCCGACACCTCCTGACTGGCGGCGGCGGCCAGCGTTTGCCGGTCCCCGGAGTGAGCCTGCATCTGGAAGGCCGCCTGGAAGGCATTGTCCAATGCCGTCGCCTCGTTTGGCATGAAGTTGTGCGGCCTCACGAGAACGACGGCGGAGGGGGCTTGAACGGACATCGCAGGCTTACGAGCCGACCGGGGAAAGGGCGCCCACGAGGCCGAACAGGTTCTTCGGGTCCTCCGGGCTGGCGACGAGGTCGATCTCCACGAAGAATTCGGTGCCGGCGACAGCGTCGCGCACGAACCGCAGGGCGGAAAAGTCCTCAATGGCAAAGCCGACCGAGTCGAAGATGGTGATCTGTGCATCGTCGGTTCGTCCGGGTGCTTTCCCGGTCAGGACCTGCCAGAACTCTGTGACACCAAAGTCTGCCGGCATGTGCTGGATCTCCCCTTCGATCCGGGTCTGGGGGGCGTATTCGACGAACACGTCGCCGAGTCCGAGGATCGCCGTTTCAAGCTCGGTCTTCCCGGGGCAGTCCCCGCCGATGGCATTGATGTGGACGCCCGGTTCAATCAGGTCCGCCGTGAGGATGGTGGCGTTGGCCTTGTCCGCGGTGCACGTCGTGATGACATCKGCTCCCCGCACCGCATCCGCCGCGGATGTGGCGATCGTGATGTCAAAGCCCAGCGGCGCCATGTTGGCCACGAACTTCTTGAGCGCGGCGGGATCCGTGTCCCATACCCGGAGCGTGGAGATCCCCAGGGCACTCCGGAACGCGAGGGCCTGGAACTCGGACTGGCTTCCGCTGCCGATCATCGCCATGACGCGCGAGCCGGCACGGGCGAGCTTCTTGGCCACCATGCCGGACGTCGCCGCGGTGCGCAGCGCCGTCAGGACTGTCATCTCGGTGAGGAACGTGGGATAGCCGTTGTGGACGTCGGCCAGGACGCCAAACGCTGTCACGGTCTGGAAACCGCGCGCGGGGTTGGACGGGTGGCCGTTGACGTACTTGAAACCGTAGGTCTCGTGATCGCTCGTGGGCATGAGTTCGATGACGCCGAACGGCGTGTGGCTGGCGATCCGGGGAGTCTTGTCGAACGATTCCCAGCGCCGGAAGTCATTCTCAACGTACTCGATCATGCCGGAAATGAYGGTCTCCGGCCCGCGTCCGGCGGCCCAGCGCACCATGTTGTGGACATCGACAAAGCGCGTCATTGCGCCTCCTCATTCTCTAGTTAGTTGCTGATGCCACAACTCTAGGATTCGGCGATATGCAGTCTCAATTGCCAAACAGCAAGCTTTTTGTTGTGCCACTGAGCATAATGATGACGCTAATTGTATATTTCGTTGGCTGGACCCTTTKGGCCCCGTGATCCCTAGCGCAGCACGGAGCTCAGCAGGAGGCTCGTTTCGCTGTTGACAACGCCATCAACGCCCCGGATCCGGCCCAGGACCTGGTCAAAGTCGACAAGACTCTCGGTGCGGAGTTCAGCCACAAGGTCCCACCCGCCGTTGGTGGTGTGCAGTGCCGTGATCTCGGGAAAGCCCCTGAGCTGGCGGATGACCCTGTCCGTCGTCCTGCCTTCCACCGCAATCAGAGCAACGGCGCGGATCGCCAGCGGGTCGAGCTCATCGCGCACCCGGACCGTGAATCCAACGATGGTCCCGGATGCCACAAGCCGCTCCAGCCGGCTGTTGACGGTAGCCCGTGCAACATCCAGCCGGCGCGCCAGGCTGGCCACCGAGGCCCTGCCGTCCTCGCGGAGGGCGGAGAGGAGCCGGCGGTCAAGATMATCAAGGGCGGTCATTGTCACAATGTATGTCCAGGCTCAGTATTTTGCGACTTCTGTCAATGAAAAGTGAAGTCTCTGACAGTTGAGTGGGCATATCGTCCACACCTCGGTCCCGACCTATTGCCCCTATTGCCCGGGATCTGAGCGGAGTCCCTATTGCCCGGGATCTGAGCGGAGTATCGTGGATCCGGGCAGGGCGGTGCCGTCCGGTCCGGCAGGAATCCCCCGCAGGAAACAGTACTCACGAGCGTCAACCGGCGACCGCTTAGGAGGGCCCCGTGCCGTCATCCAGCGTCCCCATACCCCAGCCCCCACCACGGCCGGTCGTCGGGAATCTGCCCGATATCGACTCCAGCAAGGGAGTCCTGGGGCTGGTCGAAGTGGCCGAGCAGTACGGCTCCATCGTCCGCATTCAGTTCTTCAACCGCAGCATCGTCGCTATCTCCTCCCAGGAGCTCGTCAACGAGGTGTGCGACGAATCCCGCTTCGGCAAGGTGCTCGGCACTGCCCTCCGCGAGGTGCGGCAGTTCGCCGGTGACGGCCTGTTCACCGCGGAAACACAGGAACCCAACTGGCAAAAGGCACACCGGATCCTGATGCCGGCGTTCGGGCCCGCGGCGCTCAAGCGGATGTTCGTGGGCATGGACGACATCGTCGAGCAGCTGCTGCTCAAGTGGGAACGGCTCGGTCCCACAGCCAGGATCGACGTTCCCGACAACACCACCCGCCTGACTCTGGACACGATCGCCCTGTGCTCGTTCAAGTACCGGTTCAACAGCCTCTACCGGGAAGAGATGCATCCCTTCGTTGGGGCCATGGTCCGCGCGCTGGTCGAATCCGGCGGACGGGCACGCAGGCTCCCGGTACAGAACAAGATMATGCTGCGCAGACGGCACCAGCTCGAGGAAGACAACGCCTTGATGTTCGAGGTCGCCGAGCAGATCATCAGCGACCGGCGGCGCAATCCKAGCACGGCCGGCAGCGAGGACATCCTCKACACCATGCTCAGCGCGGCGKACCCCGTGACCGGCGAGCGGCTCTCGGATGAGAACATCCGCTATCAGATGGTCACGTTCCTKATCGCCGGGCACGAGACCACAAGCGGCCTGCTGTCCTTTGCCCTCTACGAACTGCTGCGCCATCCGGCCGTCCTGGCCAAGGCGCACGCCGTGGTGGACGAGGTCCTGGGCTCGGACAGCGCCAGGTTCGAGCACCTGCCCCGGCTGGGGTACCTGGACCAGATCCTCAAGGAAACCCTGCGGCTCTGGCCGACGGCCCCGGCGTTCAACGTCGCCCCGTTCCAGGACACGACGCTCGGCGGCCGCTACGACGTCCCCKMGGGCCAGCCCATCCTGGTCCTGCTCCCGCGGCTGCATCGGGACAAGGCGGCTTGGGGAGAGGACGCCGCCGAGTTCGACCCCGAGCGGTTCTCCCCGGACCGGGCCGCGACCATCCCGGCCAATGCCTGGAAACCTTTCGGCAACGGCCAGCGCTCCTGCATCGGCCGGGGTTTTGCCCTGCAGGAGGCCATGCTCTTCCTGGCCAAGCTGCTGCAGCGCTTCGAGATCGCCTCGGCGGATCCCGGCTATGAGCTGCAGATCAAGCACACGCTCACGATGAAGCCTGAAGGTCTGTACATCCACGCGCGCCGGCGGGACGTCAGGATCGCGGCCGGCCATGCCGCCGTCGAACAGGCCCGGCAGGCGGAAGCGCCGGCTGCCGCCCCCAACGGCGTCCCGATCCGGGTGCTCTACGGCTCCAATGCGGGCACGTCCAAGGACTTCGCCCAGCGCATAGCCAACGACGCCGGACGGCGCGGCTACAGCCCCACGATCGGGCCGCTCGACGAGGCCGCGGGCGGGCTGCCGGCGGAAGGGCTCGTCACGATCGTGTCCTCTTCCTACGAGGGGCAGCCGCCGGACAACGCCCGGAAATTCCTGGCCTGGACCCAAGGCCTGCAGCCGGGCAGCCTCGCCGGAGTGCGATACACGGTCTTCGGCAACGGCAACAAGGACTGGGCGCGAACGTACCAGGAGGTGCCCAAGGCCATCGACGCCCGGCTCGCGGCCGCCGGCGCCGTGCCGGTCTATGCCCGGGGCGAGGCCAATGCCCGCGGCGACTTCTTCGGCGATTTCGACGAGTGGTATGCGGGATTCTGGCCCGCGGTGGACGCCGCCCTCGGGCAGCGGACCATCTCCCCGGCCGCGCAGCCCCAGCTTGAACTGCAGTTCGTGGGCAATGTCCGGGACCCGCTGCTGCGCCAGAACGGCCTCGCCCTCGGCACCGTCGTCGCCAACCGGGAGCTGGTCGATCTGGCCAAGCCCGGCGCCCGGTCCAAGCGGCATGTCGAGATCGCCCTGCCCGAAGGGATGAGCTACCGGACCGGCGACTACCTGGCCGTGCTGCCACTGAATCCCGCCACACTCGTCCAGCGGGCGCTGGCCCGCTTCAACCTCGACTATGACTCGCACGTCCTGCTGAGCATGGAACGGGGAGACACGTTCCTGCCCACCGGCTCGCCCGTGGCCGTGGGCGAACTCCTGAGCAGTTACGTCGAACTTGCGGTCCCCGCCACCCGCACACAGCTCGAGGACCTGGCCGACGTCGCCGCGGATCCTGCAGAGCGGAGCGGGCTTGAGGCCCTGGCGCAGGACCGCGGGCGCTATGCGACCGAGATCCTGGAGAAGCGCGTCTCCCTCCTGGACCTGCTGGAGACGTACCCGTCATGCCAGCTGTCGTTCACCTCGTTCCTRCAACTGCTGACGCAACTGACGCCCCGGCGGTACTCGATCTCCTCGTCCCCGCTCTGGAGCCCCGACCACGCCACCTTGACCTTCGCTGTCATCCAGGCTCCGGCGTGGTCCGGCCGCGGCACCTTCGAAGGGGCCTCTTCCACGTATCTCGCCCAGGCCAGGCCGGGGTCAAGGATCGCAGTGACGGTTCGTCCTTCGAATGCCGCTTTCCACCCGCCGGCGTCCTTGGCGGTMCCGCTCATCATGGTCTGTGCAGGGACCGGGCTGGCGCCCTTCCGCGGCTTCGTCCAGGATCGCGCGCTGCGGGCCCAGGCCGAAGGCGTGACGCCGGCACCGGCCCTGCTGTTCTTCGGCTGCCGCGCCCCGGACACGGATTTCCTCTACCACGCCGAACTTGCCTCTTGGGCGCAGGAGGCCAATCTCGATCTCCGGCCGGCCTTCTCCACCGTCCCCGAGGGTGGCCGGAAGTACGTCCAGGACCGGCTGTGGTCGGACCGCGCCGACGTCGTGGAGCTGGTAAAGCAGGGCGCCACGGTCTACGTTTGCGGCGACGGCGAATACATGGCGCCGCAGGTCCGCGACACGTGCGTGCAGATCTACCGGGAGGCCACCGGCGCCTCCCTGGCGGACGCCGAGGCGTGGATGGATGAGGTGGAGCGCACCCACGGCAGGTACGTGGCCGACATCTTCACCTGATCGGGCCCCGCCGTGGCGCGCCGGCCGCCCGGCCTCCGGCCCCTAGCGGTGGTTGAACTCCGGCTGCCGCTTCTCGGTKAAGGCCGCCATGCCCTCTTTCTGGTCCTCGGTGGCGAACAGTGAGTGGAACACGCGCCGCTCGAACAGCACGCCCTGGGCCAGGCCGGTCTCGAAGGCAGCGTTCACGGCTTCCTTGGCCACCATCGCCACGGGCTTCGACTTGGAGGCGATMACCGTGGCGGCCTTCAGTGCCTCCTCGACGACGTCGGCGGCCGGGACCACCCGGGACACCAGTCCGGCACGTTCGGCTTCCTCGGCGCCCATGAACCGTCCGGTCAGGATCATGTCCATCGCTTTGGATTTGCCCACCGCGCGGGTGAGGCGCTGCGAGCCGCCCATGCCCGGGAGCACCCCGAGGTTGATTTCCGGCTGGCCGAACTTGGCGTTGTCCCCGGCGATGATGAAATCGCACATCATGGCCAGTTCACAGCCACCGCCGAGGGCGAACCCGGACACGGCAGCGACCACGGGGATGCGGAGCCTGGTGAAGTCCTCCCAGCCGCGGAACCAGTCCGCCGCGTACATGTCCATGTAGCCCTTGGACTGCATTTCCTTGATGTCCGCGCCGGCGGCGAAGGCCTTGGCGGAGCCGGTCACCACTACCGCTCCCACGCCCGGGTCCGTGTCCATCGCGGTGACGGCCTTCACGAGCTCGTCCATCGTGGCCTTGTTGAGGGCGTTCAGGGCCTCCGGCCGGTTGAGCGTCACGAGGCCCACGCGGCCGCGGCGCTCCACCAGGATGTTCGCGTACTGTTCCGTCATGCGTGTTCCCCTTAGCTGGTTCTGAGCCTGCGTGGCCCCGAGCCTGTCTGGTTTCAGATGCTGCTTCCGTCCGGGACTAGTGCCCGGACGTGTCGGATTCTGACTTGTCGCGGATGTCGGTGATGATGCCGGAGAAGTCCCGCCCGGCACCGCCCTCCGCGGCAAAGGTATCGTAAATTTCGGAGGCKAGCGGGCCCAGGCGGGCCGCGACGCCGGTGCTCTGGAGCGCGTTGAGCGCCAGTTTGAGGTCCTTGGCCATTAGTGCCCCCGCAAATCCGGGCTGGTAGTCCCGGTTGGCGGGGCTCGTCGGAACCGGCCCCGGCACGGGGCAATTGGTGGTCAGCGCCCAGCACTGTCCCGAGGCTGCGGAGGCGACGTCGAACAGCGCCTGGTGGGTCAGCCCGAGCTTCTCGCCCAGCACAAAGGCCTCGCTGACGACGATCATCGAAACGCCCAGGATCATGTTGTTGCAGATCTTGGCCGCCTGGCCGGCACCGTGCCCGCCGCAGTGGACCACACGCTTGCCCATGACGTCCAGCAGCGGCTTGACGGCCTCGAAGTCTTCAGGGAGGGCACCGACCATGAACGTGAGCGTGCCGGCTTCGGCGCCCACCACACCTCCGGACACAGGGGCGTCGACGGCGCGGTKGCCCGCCGCGACGGCGAGCTCCGCGGCCTCACGGGCCTCGTCGACGTTGATGGTGGAGCAGTCAAGGAACATGGTGCCCGGCGCCGCGGCCTCCAGCAGGCCGGGCTGGCCGCCGGTGCCCCGGTAGGCGTCGAGCAGGTGCTGCCCGCTGGGCAGCATGGTCAGCACGACGGCGGCCCCTGCCGCGGCCTCGACGGCCGTCCCGGCGGTCGGAATGCCATGTTCCCGGGCGGCGTCCAGGGCCGCCGGGACGACGTCGAAACCGGTCACGCTGTAACCGGCCTTGACCAGGTTAACGGCCATCGGGCCGCCCATGTGGCCGAGCCCGAGGAAAGCGATGCGGCCTTCCCGTGGTGTGGTCTCAGGCATTGTTCTTCTCCTTTGAAGAGAGCTTCAGTTCACGGTCGCCCAGCGGCGCAAAATGGGCCTCGACGTCCTCGTTCGTCACGTMTGCGAGGGTGGCGGGCTGCCAGTGTGGCGTGCGGTCCTTGTCCACCACCTGCGCCCGGATGCCCTCGCGGAAGTCGGGGCCGGCAAGGAACCGGAGGCCCACCCGGTACTCCTGTTCCAAGGCCTCCGCCAGGCTCAGTCCGCGGACCCGGCGCAGGGATGCCAGCGCCACTTTCACGGCCGTCGGTGATTTGGCGGTGATCGTGTCCGCGGCCTCGGCGGCTGCTTCTCCCCCAATAGTGCGCAGCCGGCGAACGATCTCCCCGGCGTCGTCACTGGAGTAGCAGGCGTCGATCCACTCGCGCTGTCCGGCAAGAACTGACTGCGGCGCCGGTTCGGCGAACCGTGCGACGACGGCGTCCGCCGGCTCGGTTTCGAGCGCCGCCGCCAGCTCCGGCAGCCGGGCCGAAGCCACGAAGTGGTCTGCAAGGCCCAGGAACAGCGCGTCCGCCCCGCTCAGGTGGGCGCCGGTCAAGGCCGCGTGCGTGCCGGTCTCCCCCGGTGCGCGGGACAGCAGCAGGGTGCCGCCGACGTCGGGCACGAACCCGATGGTCGTTTCCGGCATGCCCGAGCGGGTGCGTTCGGTGACGATCCGCACCGAACCGTGCGCGGAGATGCCCACCCCGCCGCCGAGGACCAGCCCGTCCATGAAGGCGACGTAGGGCTTGGGATACTCGGCGATGAGCAGGTTCAGTCGGTATTCGACGGCCCAGAAGTCCGCGGTGGCGTCGCCGCCGTCGAGTAGGTCCCGGTAGATGGCCACKATATCGCCGCCCGCGCACAGGCCCCGGTCGCCGGCGCCCCGGACCAGCACCGCCGCGACGGCGTCGTCGTCGGCCCAGACCGTGAGCTGGTCCAGCATCGCGGCAGCCATTCCGGCGGTGAGCGCGTTGACGGCCTTGGGCCGGTTCAGCGTCACGACGCCGAGGCGGCCGCGGCGCTCGAACAGGACGTCGGCAGTCTCGTCGGCCCCCTGGTCCACCATCAGCTGCCTTCCGGCATGACGAAGCTGGCGCCCGTGCGAATGCCGGAGGGCCAACGGGTGGTGACCGTCTTGGTCTTCGTGTAGAAGCGGAAGGCGTCGGCGCCGTGCTGGTTGAGGTCGCCGAAACCGGAAGCTTTCCAGCCGCCGAAGGTGTAGTAGGMGATCGGCACAGGGATGGGGACGTTGATGCCCACCATGCCCACCTGGACCCGGCTGGCGAAATCACGGGCGGCATCGCCGTCGCGGGTGAAGATGGCCACGCCATTGCCGAACTCGTGCTCGCTGCACAGGCGCAGCGCCTCGTCGTAGTCCTCCGCGCGAAGCACGCTGAGCACCGGGCCGAAGATCTCTTCCTTGTAGATCTTCATGTCCTTCGTGACGTTGTCGAACAGTGTGGGACCCACCCAGAAGCCGTTGTCGTAGCCCTCTACCTTCAGGCCGCGGCCGTCGGTGACGAGGCTGGCACCTTCCTCGACGCCGGAGGCGATGTAGCCTTCGATCCGCTCCTTGGCGGAGGCCGCCACGACGGGGCCGAAGTCGGAATCCTTGGCCAGGCTGTGGCCCACTTTGAGCACGGCGATGCGCTCCTGCAGCTTCGCCACGAGGGCATCGGCGGTTTTCCGGCCCACCGGGACGGCTACCGAAATCGCCATGCAGCGCTCGCCCGCGGAACCGAAGCCTGCCCCGATGAGGGCGTCCGCGGCCATGTCCAGGTCCGCGTCCGGCATGATCACCATGTGGTTCTTGGCCCCGCCGAAGCACTGGGCGCGCTTGCCGTTCGCCGCGGCGGTCGCGTAGATGTACTGGGCAATGGGCGTGGAGCCGACGAACCCGATGGCMTGGACCCGGGGATCCGCGAGCAGCGCATCCACCGCTTCCTTGTCCCCGTTGACCACGTTGAAGACGCCGTCGGGCAGGCCCGCCTCGGTGAAGAGCTCGGCCAGCCGGAGCGGCACGGAGGGGTCCCGTTCGGAGGGCTTGAGGATGAAGGCGTTGCCGGCGGCGAGTGCCGGTCCTGACTTCCAGAGCGGGATCATGGCCGGGAAGTTGAACGGCGTGATGCCGGCGACGACGCCGAGGGGCTGCCGCATCGAGTGCACGTCGACGCCGGTCCCGGCGCTGTCCGAGAACTCGCCTTTKAGCAGGTGCGGGGCGCCGGCGGCGAATTCGACGACTTCGATGCCGCGCTGGATGTCACCCTTGGCGTCGAGGAAGGTCTTGCCGTGTTCGGAGGACAGCAGGGTGGCGAGTTCGTCCATGTTCTGGTTGACCAGGTCCACGAACTTGAGCAGGATCCGGCCTCGCCGCTGCGGGTTCATGGCGGCCCATGCCAGCTGGCCCTTCTCCGCGCTGGCAATGACGTTGCCCACCTCCTCTGCGCTGGCCAGCGGCAACCGGGCCTGGACCTCACCGGTGCAGGGATCGTACACATCGCTGAACCGGCCGGAGGTGCCGTCCACCCGCTGCCCGTCAATGTAATKGGATAGCTCTCGAACCATGACCGAATGCTCCTTTGCATGTGACCTAGATCATCTCTCCAGCCGAATATACTCGGACTTCCTACTAATTTCCAGAGGACCGGTGGCAGGCGGCCGCTTCGTCCGCGGGCCAAGTTCGGTAAGTTAGGGACTGTGAAGATTGCTACCTGGAATGTGAACTCGCTCCGTGCCCGCGCCGACCGCGTGGAGGCCTGGCTTCAGCGCACGGACTGTGACGTCCTGGCCATTCAGGAAACGAAGTGCAAGGACGAGAACTTCCCGTGGGAGCTTTTCGAGAACTTGGGCTACGAGGTGGCGCACTTTGGCCTGAGCCAGTGGAACGGCGTCGCCATCGCTTCCCGGGTGGGGCTCGACGACGTCGAACGCACCTTCCTGGACCAGCCGGTGTTCGGCAAGAACGGCAAGGACGCCGTGCAGGAGGCCCGGGCCATCGGCGCCACCTGCGGCGGCGTCCGGGTCTGGAGCCTMTACGTCCCCAACGGCCGCGCCCTCGACGACGAACACATGCCCTACAAGCTCAACTGGCTGGACACACTGAAAACCCATKCCGGAGCCTGGGTCAAGGACGACCCCCAGGCGCAGATCGCGCTGATGGGTGATTTCAATATTGCGCCCCTGGATGAGGACGTCTGGGACATCGACTACTTCCGCTCCSAGGGCCTCACCCACGTCAGCGAGCCCGAACGCGCCGCCTTCCACGCCTTTKAGGAGGCGGGATTCCAGGATGTGGTCCGCCCGCACACCCCGGGGCCCGGCGTCTACACCTACTGGGATTACACGCAGCTCCGCTTCCCGAAAAAGGAAGGGATGCGGATCGATTTCATCCTGGCCTCCCCGGCGCTGGCGGCCCGGGTGACCGGTGCGATGATCGACCGCGAGGAACGCAAGGGCAAGGGCGCCTCAGACCACGCCCCGGTGATTGCGGAACTGGCGGACTGATGGCTGCCGCCGAGGGAAGCGTCGTGATCCGATGACGGGGAACATCTACCGCGGACAGGCCGGACTGCCGTTCTCTTCCGCGCTCCGGATCTACGAGCCCCTCGAGGCATTCCCCGCGCAGCAGCAGGAAACCCTGCGGGCGGCCGGCGCCGGGCAGGGATCGCGCGCCGCCGTGRAGAACGCCGAGCTGATGGCGTCCCTGGGCCGGATCACCCGTCCCGACGGGKATCCGTTTCCCACCGGCCGGACCGACCTCGTGCGCGTTGTCCCGGCCCCGGCCAAGCAGGCCTCGGCCGGTGCAGCGCACGACGCCGCGGAGTCCGGCAGCGGCACCGCCGCGGCGGGCCAGGCCGACCGGCTGTTGTATTGCCCCAGCCAGCTGGTCCTGCGCGCGGGGCTGGCGGCCAATGCGCTGATGGAAGGCATCCACGGGCCCTTGGCCCAGCTTCTGATCCCGGAGGAGCAGCGGGACAAGCATCAGGAGCGCATTGATGAGGTGCGGGCCCACGATGGTGTGAGCCGGGTCCACACCCGGGCGTCCACGTGGGGTATCCCGTTCAGCTGGTTCTGCCTTTTCCAGGAATCGGACCCCACCGACGTCGTGGAGTCCGAGGGTCACATTGTCACGGTCCGCATCCGCGCCGGCATCGGCAAGGCGCTGGAGCGTGTGAGTTATGCGGTGGCGCACCTGGCCATGGCCGCGCCCGATCTCGACATGCTCGAGGACCTGACCCAGCTCACGGAGTGGCTTGAGCTCTTCCACCCGGATTCCGTCGTGGAACTCGATTACGGCGCTGTGGCCGACAAGGTCTACCCGGACGATTCGCCGTTGGACGTGCGCCTGGGCATCGAGTGCCTGGCGGAAGGCGACATGACCGGGGCCGCCGCGGCCTACCGACGGCTGGCCTCGCGCTGGGTGCCGATCCGGCAACTGGCCCGGGCGTCCTAGATCCGTGGGACTGCCGCCGTGCCGGCCGGCGCCAGGCGGACGGCCCTAGGCGGCCGGCGCTAGGCGGACGGCTTTGGCCGGCGGTGCGGCGGCGCCGTCGTCCTCCGCACGATCAGGCGGTGCGGCGCGACCGTGGACTGCACGGCCCCGGCGATTCCGTCGAGTTCGTCCAGCAGCATCTTGGTGGCGAGTTCGGCCTGTTCGTCCGGTTGCTGCCCCACCGTCGTGAGCCCCATGGCCTCGGCGAAGTCGTGGTCGTCGATGCCGATGACGGACAATTCCTCCKGCACCTTCACCCCGGCCTTGTTGGCCTCGAAGATGACGCCCATGGCCATCTCGTCCGAGGCGCAGAAGATTGCGGTCGGCTTGGGTCCGTTCCGGGCCCACAGGCGCCGGAACGCCTCCTGGCCGCTGCGAACGGTAAAGTCCCCCCACTCGTCCCATTCCGGCCGGACAGGCAGCCCTGCTTCGCGCATGACGTCCTGGAAGGCTTGGATCCGGACCCGGGGGACGTCGAAGTTGAGGTCGGTTTCGTCGTCGCCGTGCAGGAGCGCGATATCKGTGTGGCCGAGCCCGATCAGGTGCCGGACCGCGGTGGCCGCCGCGGCGTAGTCGTCGATGCCGATGTAGGGGCATTCCTCGACGTGCCCGCCCACGACCACGAGCGGGATCTCGATCTTCTGCAGGTGCTCGATTTCCTCATGGGTGAGCGCCATACAGAGGACCAGCAGGGCGTCGATCTGTTTGTAGACCATGGTCTTGCTGAAGAGCCGCTCACGGTGGCTGCCGTGGCCGCCGAGGTTGAAGAGCGAGAGGTTGTACTGGCGGGCGTGCAGCTCGCGGTCTGCGCCCTCGATGGCCTTCGAGAAGAACCAGCGGCTGACGAACGGGGCCAGCACACCGATGGTCTTGGTCCGGCCTGTCGCCAGGCCGGATGCCGAGGACGAGGCGACGTAACCCAGTGAGTCGGCGATGCCGAGGATCTTCTCCCGCGTCGCCGGGGAAACGCGGGGCAGTCCGCGGACGGCCCGGGAGACCGTTGCCGTGGAGACGCCGGCGGCGGCAGCGACGTCCTCGATGCTGACGCCGGTGTGGCCGCCGCGCTGCGCCCGTTCTATCCGTGCCACTTGTGTCCCCTTGCTGACGTTCCGTGGATCCCTGACGGCTGGCCGCAGACGTGCTGTGCCCCGCCTCCCCCGCGGCAGTTGAATAATAGTGCCGGCCTCCCGGCCTAGCCGCGCCTGCCGGCTGTCCGGCGCGGCAGGCGCCGGCGCAGCCGGATCATCCCGTAGAGGGCCAGCAGTGCGGCGAGCAGGCCCAGGGCCCAGCCGAGGGCGTCCTGGGCGGTCACCTCCATCCAGACGGTGACCACCAGCAGAACCAGGGCCMAGAAGCCGAGGAACCCGATGATGATGTCGAAGTCCTCGCCGGAACGCACCTTTCGACGCGATGCCGGCACGTGGCCCTGGTTCTGTTCGTCTGTCACGGCTCCGCCCTCACTCGAGGCCATCCTCACTTGACGGCGCCGGCGGTCAGACCGGCCACGATCTTGCGCTGGAACACCAGCACCAGGATGACCAAGGGGATGGTCACTATGGTGCCCGCCGCCATGATCGCGGTGTACGGGATCTGGTTTGGCTGCGCGCCGGCGAAGCTGGCGATGRCCACCRTGACCGGCTGCGTCGCGTCGCTCKAGAGCTGGCTGGCGATCAGGAATTCATTCCACGAGGAGATGAACGCCAGGATAGCGGTCGTGAAGATCGCCGGTGCGGCCAGCGGCATGATGACCTTCCGGAATGCCTGCCCCTGCGTGCAGCCGTCCACCCGTGCCGATTCCTCCAGTTCCCACGGCATCTCCCGGAAGAAGGACGTCATGGTGTAGACKGTCAGCGGCAGTACGAACGAGATGTTCGGAATGATCAGGGCCTGGTAGGTGCCCATCCACCCGATGTTCGTGAAGAGCTGGAACAGCGGCGTGATGAGGGCAACACCGGGGAACATGGAGGCCCCCAGGATGAAGCCCAGCACTAGGTACTTGAACTTGAAGTTCAGCCGTGCCAGCGCGTACGCGGCAAACACGCCGATCAGCAGCGACACCACGGTGACAACGGTGCCGATGAACAAGCTGTTGAGCAGGGCCTGGCCGAAGTGGTTGCCGAACGAGGTGTCGAACGCCGTCTTGAAGTTGTCCAGCGTCACGTGGGTGGGCAGGATCGAGGTGTCGTAKGTGTAGCCGACGTCGCGGAACGCCGTCACCACCATCCAGTAGGCCGGGGCCAGGCACCAGATGAGGATCACGACCGCACTGATGTAGGTGCGTCCCTGGGACCACTTCTCGCGATTTTGCGCGGTCTTCCGGCCCCGGTCCTGCTCTGCGCGCAGCTCGGTTGCGGCGCTCGTCGCGGCGGTCATTTCTTCCCCTTACCTGCGCCGGTCTGCTGCTCCACCACGTTCGCTCCGAGGAAGCGCACAAAGATGAAAGCCACCAGAAAGATGATGATGAACGTGATGGTGGACAAAGCCGCCGCCACGTTGAAGCCCTGCCTGATCTGGTTGATCACCAGGATGGACAGCGTGGTGGTGTTGTTGGCCCCGCCCGTCAKGATGTACGGAAGGTCGAACATCCGCAGTGCATCCAGGGTGCGGAACAGGATAGCCACCATGAGCGCCGGCTTCACCAGCGGCAGAGTGATCATCCGGAAACGCTGCCAGGCGGTGGCGCCGTCGACCTTGGCTGCCTCGTACACTTCCGCGGGAATCATCTGCAGGCCGGCCAGAATCAGCAGCGCCATGAAGGGAGTGGTTTTCCAGACGTCGGCGATGATCACGGCCCACCTCGCCGGCCATTCGCTGCCGGTCCACAGGATGGACGTGTTGAAAAGTTTGTTGCCGATGCCTTCGAAGGCGAAGATGAACAGCCACAGCTTGGCCGTAACGGCGGTGGGGATGGCCCACGGCACCAGGACAGCCGCGCGGACCAGGCTACGGCCGCGGAAGGCCCGTGCCATGATGACGGCCATCCAGAAGCCGAGCACGGTCTCCAGCCCCACCGTGACGATGGTGAAGAAGAACGTGGTGGCGGTGGCTGACCAGAACTGCGCACCAAGGGTTCCCGGCGGGCAGTCGACGGTTCCGCCGTCCGGAGCCGGGCACTGCTGGAAAATCCAGTTGTAGTAGTTCGAGAAGCCGGCCGGGCCGCCTTCGACGAACAGACCCGTAGCGGGGTCCAGGCCGGCATCTTTCTGGAATGACATCACGATGGCGGTGATGATCGGGTACACGATCACGACCGACAAGGYGATGATAGTCGGCGCCAGGAGCCAGGCTGCCCAGCGCCCCTGCGTCGCGATGCGGTTGTCCTCTCCTACACCCTTGGGTGCATGGTGGATCGGAGCACCGCCCGACGCCGGTGCCTTGACCGACGTCGGGCCTACTTCAGTTGCCATGATGAACCTACTGTCCCGCGCTAGCGGACTCGATGGACTTCTGCATGTCGGACAGGGCAGCGTYTACGGTCTTCTCGCCCTTGATGGCCGAGTACGCGTTTTCCTGGATGGCCTTGGTGACGGCCGGGTAGAACGGGGTGACCGGACGGGGCACGGCGTTCTCGATCGAGGTCTTCAGGACCGGCAGGTACGGCAGCTTGGCGACAAGATCCTTGTCGTCATAGAGCGCACCGAGAACCGGGGCGAGCGAACCCTGCGTGGCGAAGAACTTCTGGGTCTCTTCCGTGGTGAGGAACTTCAGGAAGTCCAGTGCTGTGGCCTTGTTCTTCGAGTAAACGCTGATCGCGGCGCTGTGGCCGCCCAGGGACGAGGCGCCCGGACCGTCCTTGCCCGGGAKTGCGGTCATGCCCAGGACGTMCTTGACCTTGGAGGAACCTTCCGTGGTGGCCAGGTTGTAGACGTAGGGCCAGTTGCGCAGGAACAGCAGCTTGCCGTCCTGGAACGCCTGGCGGCTCTCCTCCTCCTGGAAKGTGATGGCTTCCTTCGGGATGCTGCCGTCGGCGTAGGCCTTGGTCMGGTTGGCCAGACCGGCCTTTGCCTCAGGGGTGAGCAGGCTGGGCTTGCCATCGGCGTCCAGCACGGCTCCGCCGGCGGAGTTGATCGCCTCGGAAGCGTTGACGGTCAGCCCCTCGTACTTCTTGAACTGGCCCGAGTAGCAGCCCATGTTGTTGGCCTTGGCGATGGAGCACATGCTCATCATCTCGTCCCAGGTCTTCGGGGGCGTGGGGACCAGATCCTTGCGGTAGTACAGGATGCCGCCGTCGGATGATTCCGGTGCCGCGTACAGCGTGCCCTTGTAGGATGCGGCAGTGACGGTCGGCTTCAGCATGGCCGAGGTATCCAGCGCCATCTTGTCCTTGAGCGGCTGCAGCCAGCCCTTGGCCGCAAATTCGGCGGTCCAGACGACGTCGACGCTGGCAACGTCATAGCCAGCGTCCTTGGCCTGGAAGTGCTGGACGAGGTCGTCGTGCTGCTGGTCCGCCTGGTCGGTCTGCTCCTTGAAGGTGACCTTCTCATTCGGGTGGGCGGCGTTCCACTTTTCGATCAGCGGCCGKACCACGTTGCTGTTGTCCTTGCCCTGGACATACGTGATGGGACCGCGCCCGTCCAGGCCCTGCGAGGCAGCGTCGCTGCCRCCACTGGAACTGCCGCCACCTCCGCCGCCACAGGCCGAAAGGGTTAGTGCCAAAACGCCTGCCGTGGCGACGGGAAGTAGGAAATTGCGGGTTTTCATACTGGAGTGCTCCTCGCTGAGTACCGGTAAAAACGGCCGTGCAGTTGGTGTGTCGACCATCACAGTAATCAACAGTCAGCGAGGAATGCAAGCGTTTACATGAAACCTTAATACAAAGGAGACTTAGTAGTTCCCCCGGAKGCCCCCGGCCCTCGGGGCGGCCAACCCGCCGGTTCGGCCGCCCCGCACGCCCCGTTCAAGCGCCTACCAGGTATGTTGCGCCCACCTCACCGCGGCTTTATCGGACGCGCTCGGCCCGACCGAACCGCGACCGCGTCCCGGAACCGATATGAATCAGGACCGGTGTGCGCTTGCCGATCACGGCGTCGAGCGCCTCCACGAGTGCCGAGACTTCGGCGGCGAGCGCGTGCGGCGCGACGCCCTGACGCGGCTCCACCCGGATCTTCAAGGCAGGTTCCCCCCGGATCTCGTAGGCGGCAACGGTGACTCCCGCCAGGTCGGGCCGGTCCGCGAGGGCCGCGCGTAGCGCCTGCTCCGCCACGCCGCCGCTGATCCCGACATTGCCCGGGACGCCGCCCGGGCGCTCCTCGGCCGCGATCAGGCTGGTCCGGCCCTTGCCCTGCTGGGCCACCCAGGCGACCATTACGCCCAGCACCACGACGAGCGCACCGCAGATGGCAAACCACAGCCAGCTCCMCTGGCGGCGGGGGAACTGAGTCCGTTCGAACAAGTCGAGCCAGAAGTTCAAAACGCCGCCCGCCCACTCATGCCACCAGACGCCGACGGCGGGGACGCTCGCGAGGAGCATCAGCAGGACGCCGATGGCGAGCAGCTTGATGCCGAGGATGCCGATCAGAACGCGGTTCAGGACTCTCGGAGTGTTGTTCATGCCCCCACCACCCCTGACGTGGCTACACGGATCCGGACTTCCGGCATGGGCGACGGGCCCATGTCCTGCAGTTCCCGCCGCACGGCGTCAAGGACGGCATCGGGGCGCAGCGGCACACCTGAGGTGGGCCGGACGTTAACCTCCACCCGGTTCCGCGAGACGATCACCATCACCTGACCCTGTGTCACGTTGGCGGCCAGCCGCGCCCGGCGTGCCAGGGCCGCCGCGATCACTTCATCGTCGACGACGACGCCGGCCCGGCGGTCCGGGAGCAGGTGCCGGGCGCGGCGCCCCGGCAGCACGGCATTGAGGAAGAAGAACAGCCCCGCCATGGCCACCACGGCGCCGGAGACGCCGAGCAGGAGCGGCGGAATCCCGGCCGGGAGGGCGACGGCACGCTCGGCCGCGGTCTGCGGATCTATGAGCCACGGCGGTTGCCCGAAGGCACGGACCGCCGTTTCAAGCAGCGCGTAACCGCACACCACAATGACCAGGGCGGCCGCCATCACGGAGACAACGGCACGCGATGAGTGGGTCTCCCGTTTGAGGATCCGTGCCATGCCGGCCGCACCGGAGCCTGGCATTCCGCTCTCCGTCACCGCGCCGGCGTCGTACGGGCCGGAGCCGACCGTGGCATCCCGGGTATCCTGGCTCAACGCACCCGCCCTCCCCCGTGTACGGTGGCCCCGCTGATGCGGATATCCACCCGACTCAGCTGCGCCCCGGTCAATGCGGTGACCCGGTGCAGGATTTCGGCCTTGGCGGCGACGGCACGGTCCCAGATGGCGCCGCCGAACCCGGCCACGCGCGCGGGGTCCCGGAGAACCGTACTGAGGGGCGGGATCCCGATCGAGGTGACCAGCGAGAGCGCCAGCAGCCCGTCATCATCCGACCACTCGGCCCGCACGTCCTGGGCMGGCACGCCGAGCGCTTCACCCGCGGCCGCCCGCGCGACGCTCGTCAGGGCCTGGGTGCTGATGCGGTTGTGCCCGGCCACCGCKGCGCCGCGGATCGGCGCCCCAGCAGTGATGCTCATGAGGAGGAACGCCGGCCTGTGAGGGCATCAAACACGCTGCGCAGGTCCAGTTTCCCCTCTGCGGCCCGGCCCAGGAGGGCGCCGATAGCCATGAAGAACAGGGCGCCAAGGAAGCCCCAGGCCCCGAACTGGAAGGACATGAAGGCCACGAAKGCGCCCATGGCGATTCCCACAACCGTCAGATTCACTGGATTGCCTCCCTTACCGGCCGGACCTCGCCGGCCACAGCCGGTTTGGCCGGGCCGGGCACATAAACGTCATTGATCTCGATGTTTACCTCGATCACCTCAAGCCCCACCAGTTCCTCCACGGCGGAGTAGACGGCGGCACGGATCTGGTCGGCGAGGGTCTGCAAGGGGGTGCCGTAGACCGCGACGAGGTCGATGTCCACGGCGACCTGCGTTTCCCCGACTTCGACGCGGACCCCCGCCCCGTGATCGGCKCTGCCGACGGCGTCGCGAATGGCACCGAGGGCCCGCGACGGTCCGGATCCCAGTGAGTACACACCGGGTACCGCCCKGGCGGCGATGCCCGCGACCTTGGCGACGGCGGCTTCGGAAATGACCGTGCGTCCGGTGCCCGACAGCGCGGGCAGCCCGTCCACAGGGCCGGCTACGGGACTGGCTACTTGACTGGGCACCGGGCTGGGCACAGGACCCGCCACGGGCTGAGAATCTTGGTATTCCATGGAGCACTCCCCCTTCTCTTTGACACAACCCTAGTCCCTGCCTTGGGCCGCGCGGGGGAATCTTGCCGCGCCCGGTTACCACGGCCCCCACGAGTGCCGGAAGAGGGGTCCGTGGCGCCCGCGGCAGCACGCGTGGATCCGCTGGACCTACTTACAGTTGGTGGCGATCCAGGTTGTTACCGGCGCCATGGCGGCCTGGAGCTTTCCGCTGGAGAACACCGTCTGGTCAGTGACGCCCGCGATTGCGACTTCCTTGAGGTTGGCGAAATCGGCCTTGAGGCTGTCGGGGACGAGGTCGGCCGTATCGGCCAGATCCGCTTCGAACTGTTGCAGCTCCGCGGTCTTGCCCTGGGCTGCCGACAGCGGAAGGAGAGTGGCGCCGGTGGCCTGCTGCGAAATCTTGCTGCATGCCTCGGCGGCGCTGGCGAAGCCGCCGAAAGGTCCGGACGTCGCGGTGGGGCTTGGCGTGGCAGACGCGGGCGCCGTGGCCGTGTCTGCGGCGGACGACGGAGCACTTGCGGCTTGCGGTGCCGAGCAGCCGGTGAGGGCCAGAGCGGCGAGGAGGGCGGTTGCGGCGAGAGGACGGGCAATATTCTTCGAAGTCACGTTGCAGAATCACTTTTCGGTTGAGATTGCGCCGCCCGCCCGGACAGGGCTGCCGGCGGCCTTGGTGTTCTTTCCCCAGCGTGCGAGTCTAGCCCGCCCGGCTGGACGGCCCCCAAACGGGCTCCCGCCGTCGACCTCCCGCCGACCCATGCATCGATTGCTCCGTAACGGCCCTTTTGACCCGCCAGAAGGGCCGTTACGGAGCAATCGATGGGGGTTAGGTGGGGGTTAAAGAAGAAAAGCACCAGTTCTAAAAGAACTGATGCTTCCCAGTGGTGGCTCCGACCGGCGTCGATCCGGTGACCTTTCGATTTTCAGTCGAACGCTCTACCAACTGAGCTACAGAGCCTAGGTGACATGTCACCTTGACGGCCGGAATTTCTTCTGGCAATCAGAGCGACCCTGACGGGACTTGAACCCGCGACCTCCGCCGTGACAGGGCGGCGCGCTAACCAACTGCGCTACAGGGCCTTGCTTGTTTACTGCTTGTACTGCGTGTTTCTTGCTCACCGCGGTATCGCTACCGCAATTTTTCAAGGCCTTTAGCCTACCAGACTTTTTCATCCGGTTTGACCACTTCCTTGCGTACCCCCAACGGGATTCGAAMCCGTGCCGCCGCCGTGAAAGGGCGGTGTCCTAGGCCGCTAGACGATGGGGGCCAGGACGCCATCCGGTGAACATTTCTGGGCAAAAATTAAGGGCCGAAGCCTTTCGTTTTTGTCCTTTCGGGTTCCTCCGAACTGGACTATAAAACTATAAGGGCAGACCCCCGGTTTATCCAAAATCGGCCAGGAACGGCCATCGCCGGGGCCGCACCGCCCGCCCGTTCGGGAATGCTCGACGGGAAAGCCCGCCCGCTCACGCAGGCAGCCCGGCTCAGCTCAGTAGGAGCACCGCGAGGGTGATCATCACGACGGCGATCCCCGCGTCGAGCACCCGCCACGCCGCCCGCCGCCGGAACACGGGCGCCAAGAACCGGGCCCCCGCGCCCAGTGCGGTGAACCATGCGATGCTCCCGAGTCCGGCCCCGGCAGCGAACCACCAGCGTCCGGACTCGCCGTGGGCCGCGGSGAGGGACCCGAGCAGCAACACGGTGTCCAGATAGACGTGAGGGTTCAGCCATGTGAAGGCCAGGCAGGTGCCCAGTACGGCTCCCCGGCCGCCGGCCGGCCTGTCTCCGGGGTGATCCATCTGTTCGCCCCGGACCGCCCGCCGGGCAGCGAGCGCCCCGTAGACGAAAAGAAACGCTGCGCCGGCCCAGCGGATCACCACGAGGGCGGCGGGTGCCCGGTCCAGGAGGACGCCGATGCCCGCCACGCCCAGCAGGATCAGCACCAGGTCCGACGCTGCGCAGACTGCCACAACCATGGCGACGTGCGAGCGCTGGATGCCTTGGCGGAGGACAAAGGCGTTCTGCGCGCCGATGGCAACGATGAGGGACAGTCCGGCGGAGAGACCGGAGAACAGAGGAAGGATCACCGTTCCACGGTAGGTGTCCGGCTCGGATGAAACCAGTTAAAGTTTCTGCCCGAACATAAGATGATCTAATGATCGACATTTCCCCCGAACAGGCCCGGACGCTGGCCGCCATCGTCACGCACGGAAGCTTCGACGCCGCGGCCGCCCACTTGTCCGTGACGCCCTCGGCCGTCAGCCAGCGGATCCGCGCCCTCGAGACGGCCGTCGGCAGGCCGGTCCTGACCCGGGCCCGGCCGGCCGGGCTCACGGAGTCCGGGCAGGCCGTTGTGCGGTTCGCGAGGCAGCTTGAACTGCTGTCGGCCGACCTTGCCGAGGAGCTGCAGCCGGAGGAACCCCCGGGGCCGACGCGCCTGACACTGGTAATCAACAGCGATTCCTTGCACACCTGGGCGCTGGCCGGTCTCGCGGCGGCCAGCGACAACATCCAGCTGGAGATCGTGCGCGAGGATCAGGAGCACTCGCTGGACCTCCTGCGCGCCGGCGCCGCGGCTGCCGCGATCACGGCTACGGCGACGCCCGTGCCCGGGTGCTCGTCCCGCAAGCTAGGCATCATGCGCTACCTGCCCGTATGCGCGCCGGACTTCAGCCGCCGCTGGTTCGGTTCCGGCGTGAGCGCGGCGGCCCTGGCCAAGGCCCCCGTCCTGGTTTACGACCGCAAAGATGATCTGCAGGACCGCTGGCTGCGCCGGTTCAGCCGCACACCGCCCCAGGCACCGCGGCACTACGTACCGGCCGCCCAGGAGTTTGGCGATGCCATCCGTTGGGGCATGGGCTGGGGGATGATGCCGGAGATCGAAATCGGCGAAGACCTCCGGAATGGCACGCTCGAGACGCTCACTGCCGGCGCGCATGTGGACGTCGCTCTCTACTGGCAGCAATGGCGGCGCGGCTCTGCGGCGCTGACGGAGGTTKCGGGCTCGGTCAAGGCGGCGGCCCGCGTCCTCCGCTGAAGCCGTCTGGCGTCCCAGGCAATACCCTGGCGGCACTTTGGCAGAAGTTGGCGGAAAACCGTTTAGACGTGACCGATTTCCGCCAGCTGAGGCCGGGGGCGAGAGGCTAGATTTGCAACATGGCAACAACCGCCGAAACAGGCCCTCCCAGTCCGGACCACACCCAGCCGGCCGGCACGCACGACGTGCCCTCCCAGGCGGTCACCCCCGCCCCCGTCCGGGCGGTCACCTCCGCCACCGTCCAGCCGAAGGGCCCGACCGGCCCCCGCCGCCCCGGCCAGCCGGCCCCGATCAGCAGGCGCGGCATCGCCGCCGTCGTCGTCACCGTGGTGCTGTGGGCTTCCGCTTTCGTGGGCATAAGGGCCGTGGGCCCGAGCTTCTCCCCCGGCCCCCTGACGCTCGGGCGGCTGGCCGTCGCCGCCGTCGTTCTGGGCCTGCTGGTGGTGCCGAAGCTCAGGGGGCTGCCCCGGGGACGCGAGTGGTGGCCCATCCTGGCCTACGGCGTCATGTGGTTCGGAGCCTACAACGTGGCCCTGAATGCCGCCGAGCACATGCTCGACGCCGGCACGGCCGCCCTGCTGATCAATGTCAACCCCATCCTGGTCGCCGTGATGGCCGGCGTGATCCTGAAAGAGGGCTTCCCGCGCTGGCTGATCATCGGCAGCCTGATCGCCTTCGGCGGCGTGGCCGTGATCGCGCTCGGTTCCGGCCAGCGGTCGACGGCGGACGTGGCCGGCGTGTTGCTCTGCCTGCTCGCGGCCGCGCTGGCCGCAGTAAGCGTGATCGTGCAGAAACCGGTGCTCCGGAAATTCCCGGCCGCCCAGGCCACGTGGTTCGGCATTATGGTCGGCGCCATCTGCTGCCTGCCCTTCAGCGGCCAGCTGATCACTGAACTGCAGGCCGCTTCCCTGCCGGCCACGCTGGGACTGGTGTACCTGGGCATCTTCCCCACCGCGATCGCCTTCACMACATGGGCCTACGCGCTGTCCCTGATTGACGCCGGACGCCTCGCCGCCACCACCTATCTGGTCCCGGGCACMACGATCCTGATCTCGTGGCTGGTACTGGGCGAGATTCCGACCATCTGGGGCCTGGTGGGTGGCGTGATCTGCCTTGTGGGCGTGGGGCTGACCCGGCGCCGGTCCCGCTAGAGTTTCCCCATGACACCGTCTCTGCCGCCCGGCCTGCCGATCATTCCAAGCGGCGGGGACGACGGTGACGGCCCGGCAGGCGGGCCGTTCCCGATGTCAGAGAACGACTTCGAGGCCGCCGTGAGCGACGCCCTGGACCGGATCCMGCCCGAACTGGCGAAGACCATGAGCAATGTCGCGATCTTCATCGAGGACGACTACACCCTGCAGCCCGGCGAGGACCCGGACACCGTACTGCTGGGGCTCTACGAGGGGGTTCCCCTGACCGAGCGGGACTCCTGGTGGGACGCCGGCTCGCTGCCGGACCGGATCACGATCTACCGCCAGCCCATCCTGGAGATCTGCGCATCCCGKGAGGACGTGATCGAGGAAGTCACCGTGACCGTGGTGCACGAGATCGCGCACCACTTCGGCATCAGCGACGAACGCCTGCACGAGCTCGGCTGGGGCTAGCCTTAGAGGCATGGGACACGACCACAGCCACTCGCACKGCGTCACCGCCACCGGGAAACATCGGAAGCGCCTGATCGCCGTCCTGGCCATCACGCTCGCTGTGGTGCTMGTGCAAACCATTGGCGCCGTCATMTCGGGTTCCCTGGCGCTGCTCGCCGACGCCGGGCACATGCTCTCCGACGCCGCCGGCGTCTTCATCGCCCTGCTGGCCGCATGGATCGCCACCCGGCCCGCCAGCGACCTGCGCACCTACGGATACCAGCGCGCCGAGGTCTTGGCCGCGCTGGCAAACGCCCTCGTCCTGATCGTCATCTCGGTGGTGATCTTCACCGAGGCGATCCGCCGGCTCGGCTCGGCCCCGGAGGTCCACACGGACGTCATGCTGTCCGCTGCGGTCCTCGGCGCCGTCGCCAACCTGGTCTCTCTGCTGATCCTGCGCGGCGCCCAGAAGGAAAGCCTCAACGTCCGCGGCGCCTACTTGGAAGTCCTGGGCGATCTGCTGGGATCCTTTGCCGTCATCGCGGCGGCGCTGGTMATCATGATCACCGGATTCCAGGCGGCAGACACCATTGCCTCGATCCTCATTGCCCTCATGATCCTGCCGCGGGCCTGGCACCTGCTGCGCGACGTCGTGGATGTGCTCCTTGAGGCCACCCCCAAGGGCGTGGACGTCCAGATGATCCGCGAGCACATCCTCGCGGTGGACGGCGTGGTCTCCGTCCACGACATCCACATCTGGACCATCACCTCGGGCGTCCCCGTGTTCTCCGCGCACGTGGTGGTGGAGGACGCCGCGCTCGGGGCCCGCGGCGCCGACCGGGTCCTGGACAAGCTCGCCGCCTGCCTGGGCTCCCACTTTGACACGGAACACTGCACCTTCCAACTGGAACCCGCCACCCATTCGGAGCACGAAGCACACCAGCACGCCTGAGCGACGGGCGCGCGTTAAGCCGGGGCAGACCGCCGTCGCCGCTGGCGTTCCGGCTGCTCCTCCGACTGCTGCTCCGGACGCCGCTTGCTGCTTGTGTTCCTCGCTGCGCTGCCCCGGCCCGGCCCGGCTGATGCTCCKCCGATGACCTGCACTCCGGCCGGACACACCCCGAGCAAACGTGGCTAAATGACACCACTGTTGTTTATGTTGTTGGTGTGACTCGTGTTGCCAAAGTGGTCTTTGGCACGTAGCCTCATGCCTGCTGGGTGATCCGCAGAGGGGCTTCTTCACGTGCCAAATCCAACCTCGCTCATTCCAGCCTGAGACTTCAGCGAGGTTTGCCCATGAGCTGGACCGGATCCGGTCGCAAGACGGCYGTGCTGTGCACCGCCGTCGTCCTCCTGGGAACGCTCGCGCTCCCGGCGCAGGCCTCTGCACTGACTCTTGCGCAGGGGCGTGGAGCCCTGCCTGCTGCCGGCCGGGTTCCGGCGTCGCCGGAGATCCCCTCGCCGGAAGAAATTGCCGCCGCCAAGTCCAGTGAAAGCGCGACGGCGGCGGAGGTCACMAGGATCGACGGGCTCCTGGCCGATGCCTCGGCCGCCCAGGAAGCCAGCCTCGGCGCATCCCTGCAGGCGAACAACGCCTACGGCGAGGCCCTCGTGGAGCTCGCCACGCGGCGTGACGCGGCAACCGTCGCAGCAGCCAGGGCTGCCGCCGCCGAGGCCGAGCAGGCCAAGACCCGCAAGCAGGTCKGCCAGCTGGCCGGCGATTTGTACCGCAACGGCGGCCTGAATCCGGCCCTTAGCAGCTTTGTCAGTGGCACCGGGCAGGCGCTCGAAGATGCTGCCACCCTGGAAGCCGTGACGGCCGGACGCGCCCGGGCCTTCCAGTCCGCGGAAACCGCGGCCGCCGCCGCGCAGTCGTTGACGGAGGCCGCGGCAGATGCCAACCGTGCCGCCGACGAGGCGGCCACGACGGCGGAAGCCCGCAAGACCGACGCCGACCGCGCGACGGCTGCCCAGCGCCAGGCCGTGGCAGATGCCAAAGCCCAGCGGTCCGCCCTGGTGGACCAGCTGGCAAGCCTTAGGAACACCACCGCGGCGATGGAGTCGGCCCGGGTGKACGCCCTCGACCGGCAGCGCCAGCAGGAACGGCTGGCGGCCCTGACCGCCGCTGCCGGCTCCGCCCCGCAGCCGGGCACGGGCACGGGCTCCCAGCCTGCTTCAGGTTCCCAGCCGGCCCCGGCATCACCGGGAGGAGGCGGTTCAGCCGCCCCGCAGCCGGCCGCGCCGGCCCCCGCCCCGGTCGAGGTGCCGCCCGCTGCCGCCCCGGAGCCCGCGCCTGCTCCCGCTCCTGCGCCTGCTCCTGCTCCTGCTCCTGCTCCTGAGCCCGTTCAGGCACCGGCACCGGTACCCGTTCCGGTTCCTGTGCCCGGCCCGGCACCGGTCCCGGTTCCCGCGCCGATTGCCGGCGGGTCAAACCAGACGGCCATTTCGGTGGCGCTTGGCAAGACCGGATCGCCGTACTTCTACCAGTACGGCGGCACCGGGGCCTATGGGTTTGACTGCTCGGGTCTGGTGCAGAATGCATTCGCCGCGGCCGGCAAATACCTGCCGCGCACGGCCTCCCAGCAGTTCGCGCAGGCCCCCGTCCACGTCCCGCTCTCCCAGGCCCGTCCCGGCGACTTGCTCGTCTGGGGTTCACCTCCGGGGTTCTATCATGTGGCCATCTACCTCGGCGGCGGCCGCGTGGTCCAGGCCCTCAATCCCGACGCCGGCATCACCGTCACCGATGTGGCCGCCATGTCCGGGATGCAGCTCTACGGTTACGCGGCCCGCTACTGAGAGCCGCTACCAGGGCCCGCTAGCGGGCCCCTTCGGTTGGTCCCGCTCGTGGGACCACGCCCCTGGGCGCCGGGTTTTGCGACGCGAGGGCCGGGTCCCGGAGCTAGGAAAGCACGTCCTTGGTGATGAACCGGCCGTAGGCCAGCGCACCGAAGACGGCGACGTAGCCGGCCTGCAGGACGGCGTTGGCGGCGAAGGAGTCCCAGGAGACCGGCTGGCGGAGGAGATCGCCAAAGTCCAGCCAGTAGTGGCTGAACAACCAGGGATGCAACCATTCAAGTTGCGGCAGCGCGTCCAGGACCTGCGCAACGACGGAGAGCACCACGGTAGCCGCCATGGCCCCGACGGGAACGTCCGTCAGGGTGGAGATGAACAATCCGATCGCGGACAAGCCCAGCAGCGAAACCGCCAGATAGGCGGCGATCAGCAGCAGCCGGACCATGGCCTCGCCGGTATTGATCGTGTCGCCGGAGAGCAGGGTCACGGGTCCCACGGGGAAGAGCGCCGCACCGATGCCTGCTCCGACCAATGCCACGACGAGCGGGGCAACGACCACGAACAGTGCCGCGCCGGCATATTTGATGAGTAACAGGCGGACCCGCCCGGCCGGAGCCACCAGCAGATACCTGAGGGTTCCCTGCCCGGCCTCGCCGGCGATCGTGTCTCCGGCCACCACGCCGACAGTCAGCGGCAGGAACAGCGKAACGGAGACCACCATCGCCGTGACGCCTACGAACAGGCCGTTCTGGGTGATCCTGTCCAGGAAGGCGGGCCCGCGGCCGGCCGGCACGGCCGAGGAGACCCGCACTGCCACGGCGATCAGGATGGGGATGGCCGCCAGCGCGCACAGCATGGCCCACGTCCTGCGGCGGCGGAACAACAGGCCGAGTTCAGAGGCCAGCAGGCCGCCGGCCAGGGACCGGCGTCGGCCCGGCAGGCCCGCCGCCATAACGTCGGTGGCGGCGTCGCCGGCCGCTCCGCTGGGGCTGCCGGCCGGGCTGMCTGATGGGGCCCCCGACGGGCCGCCCGCGGATGAGCCGTTACTGGACAACGTCGAACCCCTCCCCCGTCAACGCCACGAAGCGGTCCTCCAGGCTGACCTGTTCGGTCGCGAAGCCGCGGACCCGGACCCCCGCTGCCACGAGGGCGGCCACCACGGCTTCGGGTTCCACAGCTTGTGGCCCCGCGTCCACGGCCCCTGCCGCCTCCCGTGGCGCCGGGGCCGGCGCTGCCGCCGGTGCAGGCAGCGGCGCGAAAAGGACCGCGTCGGGCCCCGCGGAAGCGGCGCCGTCGGGACTCACCGTGGCGGTCAGTCCCAGCCCGGCCAGCACGTGGGTCGCGGTGCCGGGGTCCGGCGTCAGCACGCGGATCCGCGCCTGGCCCGCCCGGCGCAGCTCCGACAKGGTTCCCTGCGCCACTAGGCGTCCCGCGCTCATGATGGCCGCATGTGTGCAGATCTGTTCCACTTCGGCGAGCAGGTGGCTGGAGACGAACACCGTGGCGCCGTCGGCCGCGAGCGAACGCACCAGGCTGCGTACTTCCCGGGTGCCCTGGGGATCCAGTCCGTTGGTGGGTTCGTCCAGCACCAGAAGGTCCCGCGGCGTCAGCAGGGCGTTGGCGATCCCCAGCCGCTGCTTCATGCCCAGTGAATAGGCGCGGACCTTCTTGTCCGCGGCGTGCGTCAGGCCCACCCGGTCCAGGGCCGACTGGACCCGGGCCCGTCGCGTGGCGGCCGGGCCGTAGGGATCTGCGGCGTCCATGCGGTGCAGGTTGGCGGCGCCGGAGAGGAAGGKGTAGAAGGCCGGCCCCTCGACCAGGGCTCCGACCCGGGGCAGCACGTCATTKAGTTTCCCGGGCATCTCCTCGCCCAGGACGCGCATGGAGCCGCCGGTGGCCGAGGCCAGGCCCAGCAGGAGCCTGATGGTGGTGGTCTTCCCCGAGCCGTTGGGGCCCAGGAAGCCGAAGACGGCGCCTTTCGGCACGGCGAGATCGACATCGTCGACTGCCAGTTGATGGCCGAACCGCTTGGTCAGGCCCCTGGTCTCAATGCTCAGCTCGGTGCGCAGCTCGGCCGCCGGCCCGGCGGCGCTCACGCGGCCGTCACCGGCAGGTCCCCGGAAACCGGGCCGGTATTCACTTCTGCGCGGTTCACTTCTGCGCGGCAGCGGCCTGGAGCCGCTCCACAGGCACCGAGCCGGCAAAGATCCGCCCGTCGTCGAGCATCAGGACGTTCACCAGCGCGGTGGACAGGAGCCGGCCGCCCTGGACCGGGGCGGTGAGCTGTTGGAGCGGTGCCGCCGCGTCCGACGTCGGCTTCTGCGTTCCCGCCGGGAACTCAACCACCGCGTCCCAGCCGGACCCGGTGACGGCCGGTTTGCGTGCGCTGTCCTTGGCCGGGGGCGTCGCCTTTTCGGAGTCAGTGCCGTGCTTGTGCTCCGGGACCGGGATCTCCTTGACCGTGGCGCCCGGCGGCGGGCTGAACGCGAAGACGGACGCGTCGGGGGCCGCAAGAGTCAGGCTCGTGTAGGCGACGCGGAAGGCGGGATCCGACTGTCCGCGGGCTTTGACCTCAACGCCCAGCGGCAGGCCGGTCTGGCCGTCCACGGCAACTGCGATGGACGAGACCAGGGTCGCGTCGGACTTCGGCGTGAGCACCAGGTTGTACGCGGGCCGGCCTGCCACCTGGACATCGGCGCCCACCGTGACGTCAGTGCTGGGGTCGATCTTGGCCAAGAACATTGCGGCGAGCTGGTCCGGGGTGGCCGTGGCGTCCTTGCCGCTGTTGTGGGCGTTGCCGGCGTCGGCCGGGAGCTGGACGTGGGAGGCCGTGTTGTCCTTGGAGTTGTAGAACCACACGTCGTTGCCGTTGCGGACGGCGTTCCGTTCGGCCAGCTGGTCCATCACCTGAATGCGGGCGTGGTCCGGGCCGTCGCGATAGACGCGCGCGGTGTGCGGCCCGGTCAGCAGTTCGAGCCAGGCGGTGCTTGAAGAATCCGCGCCGGGACCGGTCTTGGGGAGTTCGGGAAGGCCCAGCTCCGAGGACTGTTCCAGGGTTCCGGAGAGCGCGGGCTCGCTGTGCTGGGCGATCAGCTGCAGCACCTGTTCGGGCGTCTTGGGCGGCAGCGGATCCCCGGCGCTGGCGGGCAGGGATCCGGCCAGCGCACCGGCGGCGATGACGGCGGGAACGGCCACGGCGGGCAGCCACCGCAGCCACTTGCGGGTCATCGTGACCCCGCCCCAAAAAGAAGTGATTCACAATTCCGCGTCTGAAGAACGCGTGCTCCAGCAGTGCAGCTCATACATCAACAGTACGCCTGGCCACGGCCGCGCGGTGTCCTACTTCAGCACGTTGATGGTCAGCTCGACGGCGCCGAGCAGGAACGCGAGCACCGAGGTGCCAAGGCCGGCCACGAGCAGCAACCCGGGATGGGCGAGGCCCACCACCACCCGCTTCAGCCGCGGCCTGTCGCGCAGGAACTTCTTGGGCACGGTGCCGGATCCCGGAGCTTGTTTCCAGCCGCGGAGCCGCCGCAGGAACCAGGCACAGCGGATGATGAAGGCCAGCCACAGTACCGAGACCACCAGCGGGATCGCGGCCAGCAGGAGGTTGAAGCCCACCGCTGTGATCTCGCGTTCGGATGCGCCGACGAGCGACTGAAGGGTCGTTGAGATCGAGGCGCTCATGACCACGGACACGCCCCACACGAGGAACGCGGCAATCAGGGCGAGGAAGCGGACAAAGAAGTGGCCGAGCACGGAGTCCCGGCGCGGCTTCAGGTACCGGCGCGGGGTCGCGTGCAGCAAGGCGATGCTGGCCAGCAGGGTCGGCAGCGCGGCCATGCCCACCAGCACATACCAGGACCAGCCGGCCAGGTCCAGGAACTCGTCGGCCACGATCAGCGCCGCCCAGAACCCGGCCCACGCCCATCCGGCCGTCAGCGGATGCTCCACGAGCCACGCCGGCAGCCATGCATCGCGGTCCAGGGACCGGAGCCGGCCGGAAGCTTCCGGGGCGCGCGCCTCCGGCCCGGGGGTTTCGGGCGCAGGGGCTTCGGGCGCAGAGGTTTCGGGCGGTGCGGTCTCGGCTACCGGGGCGCCCGTGCCGGGCATCCCGCTTGCCCCGGGATGCTGGCCCTCCGAACCGTGTGCTTCGCTCATGGCCCCACTGTAGCGAGCAGCGCTACTGTGACGGCGTCACGGTGCCGGTATCACGGTGCCAGCGTCATGGTGACGACGTCACGGTGCCGGCGGCGCCGTCGACCGTGATGTCGTCGCCCGTGGCGATCMGCGATGTCGCGTCGGGGACGCCCACCACCGCGGGGATGCCGTATTCCCGCGCGACGACGGCGCCGTGGGAGTTGGGGCCGCCCATTTCCATCACGAGGCCGCCGGCCGTCAGGAACAGCGGCGTCCAGCCGGGATCCGTGGACGGCGCCACGAGGATCTCGCCCGGTTCCAGATGCGCGCCCTGCGGGTCCAAGATCACGCGGGCCCGGGCGCTGACGGTCCCGGCCGAGGCAGGCGTCCCGGAGAGCACCCCCGCCGATCGGTCCGCGTCCCCGGTACCCCGGCCACCGGCGTCGGACTGCACGGCTTCGGGCTCGGTGCCATCGGACAGCAGCACGCGCGGAATGTGCCGCCGGCCCAATTCGGCCACGTACGCCTCCCGGCGCTGCTGCACGATCCCGCGCAGCGCGGCGCCGCCCAGGCCCGCGTGCGCCTCGCCCAGGTCGAGGAAGAAGATATCGTCCGCCGCGTCGATGACCCCTGCTGCGGCGAGTTCGGCCCCCACCGCCGCGAGTTGTTGCCGGACAGCGCCGAGCGCCTCCACGAGGTGGTACTTGGGCAGTTCACGCAACCCGGCGAACATCCGGGTCCGTCTCAGCGCGGCCCGGACAAGCGTTCCGCGCAGGCGGCTGCGCTGCTTCGCCGCAGCCACAAGCCGCTCCACCTGCGCGTCCGCCTCCCGCGCCGCCTTCTCGAATTGCCGGTCCGGGGCGAGGGCCGGGTCATCCACGCGCAGATAGTTGGCCAGGACGCCGAGGATGTGGGTCGGGTCGTCAGACCAGCGGGGCATGCCGAGGTCGATTTCCGCCACGGCCCGGTGGCCGTACCGGCTCAGGAAGCCGGAGAGCCCGGACTGCACGACGCCGGGAAGCTCCCCTGTCCGGTAGCGCCGCGCCAGCTCGGGCAGTGCGGCCCGGCCGAACACCGCCGCCGCTGCGGGGTCCGTCCGGATGGCGGCAGCCAGCGCCCAGAGGTCGAGGTCCATTTCGGTGGTCACATTGTTGGGCAGGCCCCGCAGGACGTCCTGCAGTGCCCCGTTCCCCGGGCTTCCCGCGAGTTTCCCGGCCGCGGCCAGCAGCGCGAACCCCAGCGCGGGCAGCGGCATGAGGGCGGGAACCACCGGAAAGACGTTTCGGCCGAGGATCCGCTCAACGTGGTCCAGTCGCTGCGMGGCCGTGGCGGCGGCGGGCACTGTGAGKGCAGCCCTGAGCTGTTCGCCCACACGGTCGGCCCGGCGCAGCGCGTCCTCCGGCCGGAACAGGCCGCGGACCAGGGTCTCCGGGACTCTCGCCCGCGCCGCCACCGGGGCGAYGCGGCGCAGGAGCCGCCACGGCGAGCTGGTGACGACGGAGAACCTGGGATCGGCGAAKAGCTGGCGCAACACAACCGCTGACCGCGCCTCCATGATGTCGAAGACCCGGGGGACGAACGCGCGCCCGGCCTTGCTCCGGACCACGGGAGTGAGATCGAAGAAAATGCGTTGCCCGGCCTCCGCGTACGGCGAGGGCCCGTCCCGGGGCACCGGCACCGGGACGTGCGCCGCCTCCGCCACGGAGGATGCAATCAGCCGGATGCCGGCGAGGCCCATCGGCGTCAGCGGCCGGGTCAGGCCCTGGGCCAGGCTGAAGCACAGATAGATGCGCGGCCCCGGCCCGGTCGGCGGCTTGTCCGGCATCGGATAGAGCGTCGTGATGGGCCTGGACTGCGTCAGCCACACGGCACCGTCCCGGCCGATGGCCCACTCGAGGTCCTGCGGCGAGCCGAAATGCACCTCGGCACGGCGGCCCAGAAGTTCCAGCGCAGCCAGCTGGGCATCGTTCAGGCTTGGCCCGGACCCGGCCCCCGGCTGGGCCACCCGCTCGGTTCCGCCGCCGGGGAGGGGCCGGATGAGCAGTCCTTTGTCCCCGATCMGCCGCTCCAGGATCGTTCCCGTGCCACAGTCGATCACGAAGTGGTCCGGGTTGACGGCCCCGGACACCACGGCCTCCCCCAGTCCCGGGCTGGMGTCGATGACGGCCTCGTGCCGTCGCCCGGTGACCGGGTTGGCTGTGAAGAGCACCCCCGCCACGGCCGCGTCCACCATGCGCTGGACCACCACCGCGAGGGACACAGCGGACGGTCCGATTCCCTGCACCGCGCGGTACGTCACCGCGCGGTCGGTCCACAGCGAGGCCCAGCACTGCCGGACGGCGGACAGCACCGCATCCGCGCCGACCACATTCAGGAACGTGTCCTGCTGGCCGGCGAAACTGGCAAAGGGCAGGTCCTCGGCGGTCGCGGAGGACCGCACCGCGACCGCCGTATCGTCGCCCAGCGCCGCATAGGCGGCCCGCACGGCGGCATCGATGCCGGCCGGGACGGCGGCGTCGAGCACCAGCGCCCGGGCCTTTGCGGCGAGCAAGGCCAGTCCGGCCAGGTCACCGGGGGCGGTTGCGGCGATGGCATGGTGCACGTCCGCCAGGGCCGGGGAGGCCGTAGCGTCCAGATAGGCCCGGGTCGTCAGGCAGAAGCCGGGGGGAACGGGCAGGCCTGCCCGGGCCAGCTCGCCMAGGTTGGCCGCCTTGCCGCCGGCCTCGGCCAGCATGTCCTGGCCAAGACGTTCCAAGGCCAGGACCGGCGCGTCCTGGGCCAGGACCGCGTCTTCGGACGGGTCCGGCCTCCGGGGGTGCTCCATGTGCGGACCGTCCTTCCGGCGTCGAGCCCGTAGCCTCAGGCGGTTAGGAGTCGCCGAGCATCGGGCCKAAGCTGGCCCTGTCCGCCAGCCGGGGGTCGTCGCGGTCCGGCACCACCATGACCGGTCCCTTGGCGTGGTGGAGGACGCCGTCAGTTGTGGAGCCCAGTAGCATTCCGGCGAAGCCGCCGCGGCCGCGGGTGCCGAGCACCACKAGTTCCACGTGCCGGCTGGCGTCCACGAGAATGTCAACGGGAGAACCGTCCACGAGCTGGGTCTCGACCTCCAGGCCGGGGAAGTGGCTCCGCACCCAGGCCACGCCGGCGTCGAGCTGGACCTTGATGTCCGCGAATAAGGCATCACGGTCCATCGGGGTGGGCACCCAGGCCAGTGAGCCGGTGTACTGCGGCACGGYGCACACCAGCCGCAKCCGGGCGGAGAGCCGTTCGGCCTGTGCGGCAGCCTCCAGCACCGCGATGCGGGCCTGGTCGGAGCCGTCGACGCCGGCCACCACGACGTTCTCGACAGGCTGGTGGCCCGACTTCGCMCGTTCGGCCAGGACGTGCTTGTCGTCGGTGATTTCACCCAGGCKGTCCGCGCAGATCAGCGGCACGGTGACGGTAGGGCACTTCGCGTGGGCGGGCAGCGCGCTGCTGACGGAGCCGAGCAGCCGGCCAACAAAGCCGCCGCGGCCGCGGGTTCCGAACACCAGAAGTTCCGCGGTTTCGCTGATGTCCAGCAGTACGCCGGACGCGTCGCCGTTCTCCACGGACGCGTCGACGTCGATGTTGTAGCCGGCCACCTTGTCCAGGGCGTGCTTGAGGATGGCTTCGGCGCCTTCGCGGATCACGGAGTCGTCCACGGTGGCGTAGCCGCCGTCGAGCCCGGACGCGGCAAAGATCGGAACCGAATAGGCGGTGACGATGTGCAGCGGGCGACGACGGCGCTCGGCCTCGCGGGCTGCCCACACGAGGGCACAATGGCTGTGGTCCGAGCCGTCCACGCCCACCACGATGCCACGCGGAGGCGCCTGCTCGCCGCCGGTCTCCCCTGCCGGGTCCGGATGCACCTGTTCACGGCCCATAGGGTCCGCCTCCTCGCGATTCTTGCCTGATGTTGCGGCTATTCTGCCAGAAGTACCGGCGCCCGGCGTTCACCGGCGAGGCGGCCCCGAATCTGCGCCCAGGAACCCCTGATTTTCCTCACTATTCCCCCTTAATTTCGAACACACAAGACGGCGGTCCGGACGGGTCCGGCGGCCCTCGGCCGAAGGATTTACGCAGAGTTAACACGCTGTTTCCCGGCCCGGTTTCCMGGGCATTCGGGGCCGGATCCCCGCGACGGCCGGCCCGGAATCCGCGAAAATCCGGGACTTCGGCCAATGTCCTACCTCCCCTATCCATCGGCGCGAATCTTGGGTATCCTTCGAGGCGTTGCTGAACCGAGACCGGCATTACAGAACGCAGCTACGGGGGTTGCTGCGGCCGGAACCAGGTTTCGGTCAGCGTCCGGGGTTTCACCCCGCGACTGGCACCATTTCGAGGAGGAACCCTGCAGTGTCGAGCATGCCTTTGTACGGCGGGATTGAGCGGACTACGGCCGTAGTCATCGGGACGGGTCTCTCCGGGCTGGCTGTGGCCAGCGAGCTCCAGCGCCGCGGCGTCGCGTCCATCATTGTGGACGGCCTGGACCTTCTGGGGTCCGGCCATCCGGCCAACACCTCCTCGCTCCAGCGCTGCGACGCGGCGGATGCCGCGAGCCTGAAGGAGCGCAACGAAATCCTGCGGCACCTGCGCAATTACGCGGCAAGCCACAAGCTCGATGTGCGGAACAACATCCGGGCCCTGCAGCTGGACCACCTTGAGGCCGGGGCCGACGGGGCCCCCACCGAGCAGTGGGCCGTCCAGACCCCCGGCGGTGTCCTCCTGGCCGACCACCTCGTCCTGACCCGCTGCGCCCACAGCCAGCTGCGCCGCATGCTCTCGCAACTCGGCATGGCGGCCGGACAGAACCTCATGACGGCGATGCATGCCCTCGGGATGTACCTCGTGGGGGTCGGCGAGCTCATTACCCCCACGCCCAAGGAGGTCCTGCGCCAGGCCAAGGTGGTGGGGCAAGCGATCTCCGCCAAGGTCTACCCGGATGGCCTCCCCACGCTCCTGCCGGGCGGCTTCGCCCTGGCGGCTCCCGCTTAGCAGCGCGGGGCCAGTTATGGCCTATCAGAGGGCGCCGGATGGGTCATAACTGATCCCGCGTTGCTTTTGGTTCAGCTGTCGGCGTCGCTGCCTGAGTCGTCGGCGGTTTCGCTGTCCGCGTCCGGGGTGAGGCGGCGTTTGGCCATCAGGCCSAGGGCCACCAGGATGCCGACCCCCACCGCGACGAAGCCCATGACGCTCCAGGGAAACGGCTGCGATGCATCCGGCACCGGGGCCGGCGCCTGCGTTGCGCCCGGCTGGGCGGTGCCCATCGTTGGGACTGCGGAAGCCGCCGTCGTGCCCGATGCGGCGGCGGTGGCGGTGAACGTGAAGCTGCCCTCGATCGGGTGGCCGTCGKAGCTGGCCACCCGCCACCGTACGGTGTAGAGCCCTGCAGGGGCGCCGGACTTTAGTTTCTGTGAAGCGACGTTGTCCACGATCTCCACGGAACCGTCCGCCCAGTTGGCGCCCGTGGCGTCGTTGACCAGGATCTCCGAGCCCAGGGCCAGCGGATTGTGGTTGAACGTGACGGAGACCTTGTCCGGAGGGGTGGCCACGGTGGCTCCGGAGGCCGGGCTCGTGGACTCCGCGGTATCGTGCGCCGACGCCGGGCCGACGGCTCCCAGCAGGACGGCCGCAAAGACGACGGCGCCCAGCAGGGCACTCAAAAGGTGTCGGACAGGGCGCATGGGCAGGCTACTCCTAGTGTTGTCTTCCTTACAGACTAGGCGAAAACAAAGGGTTGGCCGCGGGGCTCCCAATAGGATTTAGGCAACACCCATCACTCCCGGAGGACTAATGCTCAAGCAGGGCTCTGCACTCGACCGGTATTTCAAGATTTCCGAGCGGGGGTCGAACTTCTCGCGCGAGATCCGCGGAGGGTTCGCCACGTTCTTCGCCATGAGCTACATCGTGGTGCTAAACCCGCTGATCCTCTCCGGGCCCGACTCGACAGGCACGACGCTCGGCTTCCCAGCGGTCGCCRCAACCACCGCCTTCGTGGCGGGCATCCTCACGATCCTCATGGGCGCGTGGGCCAAGCATCCCTTTGCCCTGGCAACCGGACTCGGCGTCAACGCGTTCGTCGCCGTCACGGTGGCCACCAACCCCGGGCTGTCCTGGCCGGACATGATGGGCCTGGTCATGCTCTCCGGCATCACCATGCTGATCCTGGTCCTCACCGGCTTCCGGACGGCCGTGTTCAAGGCCGTCCCCGACGGGCTCAAGACCGCGATCGTGGTCGGCATCGGCCTCTTCATCGCCCTGATCGGCCTCGTCAACGCGGGCTTCGTGCGCCGCATCCCGGATGTCGCCGGCACCACAGTTCCGGTCGGCCTGGGCTTCGACGGCAAGCTACTGGGCTGGCCCACCTTCGTGTTCGTCTTCGGCCTGATCCTGACCATCGCCCTGGTGGTCCGCAAGGTCAAGGGCGCCATCCTGATCGGCATCGTCGCCTCGACCATCCTGTCCGTGATCCTGGAATCCACCCTGCACATTGGTCCCAGCTTCGACGGCAAGACCCACAACCCGCAGGGCTGGTCCCTCGTGGCGCCCAAGTTCTCCGAGTGGGCCGCCCCGGACCTGTCCCTGATCGGCAAGGCTAACCCGTTCGGCGCCTTTGAGCACCTCGGCTTCGTCGCCGCCACCCTGCTGGCCTTCGTGATCCTGCTCAGCATCTTCTTCGATGCCATGGGCACCATGGTGGGCCTGGCCACCGAGGCCGGCACGATCGACAAGGACGGCAATATCCCCAACGTTGACCGTGTGCTGCAGGTGGACGCCCTCGGCGCGATMATCGGCGGCGGCGCTTCCGTCTCCTCGAACCAGATCTACGTCGAATCCGGCGCCGGCATCGGMGAAGGCGCCCGCACCGGCCTGGCATCCATCGTCACGGGCCTGCTGTTCCTCGTGGCCATGTTCTTCACCCCGCTGATCAACCTCGTGCCATTCGAGGCMGTGGCCCCGGCCCTCGTGATCGTCGGCTTCATGATGGTCTCGCAGGTTGGCAAGATCGACTGGCAGGACTTGGGCATCGCGATCCCGGCGTTCCTGACCTTCACCCTCATGCCGTTCACCTACTCGATCGCCAACGGCCTGGGCGCGGGCTTCATCACCTTCGTGCTGATCCGCCTGTTCCAGGGCCGGGCCCGCGAGGTGCACCCRCTCATGTGGGTTGTGGCTGCCGCGTTCACGCTGTTCTTCGCGATCGGCCCGATCGAGGCGGCCCTCGGMATCCACTAGGGTCCTCCCGCCTTTTCCATGCGCCGAGTTGGCATTTCGAGGCAGTGTTTTTCGAAAACATTGCCGCGAAACGCCTCCCCACCCGCGCCCTCACCTCGCAAGCTCGGTCAGGGAACCCTGCGGGCGTGGGCCCCCTCGGCGCTGCTGTTTGGCTGCCACCGTTTGGCCCGCGCCCGGCGGGGGTTTCCGGGATTCCGGACAGTCCCGGCGCGCAGCGGCTGGTGTTCGGGTGSCGGMTGAGGTGAGCTAGAACCATGGATTCTTCTGCGCTCACTGTTGATGTCCCGCCGCAGCCCTGGACCGGACGGTTCGATGGCGACGGCGCCGAGCACCGGCGCTGGTGGCAGGCCGTGGCCCCCTACACCCCGCCCGCAAACCCGGCCACGGCCTCCTCCCGGACCCGGCCTGCCGTCATCCTCGGCTTCGGCAGCGATGAGGGCGTGCGCCGCAACAAGGGCCGCACCGGCGCMGCGGCCGCTCMCGCCGCCATCAGGGCCGCCCTGGGTCCGCTCGCCTTCCACCTCGACCGGGACGTGCTCGACGCCGGCGACGTCACCGTGCGCGATGAGTCCCTCGAGGCCGGGCAGGCACGCGCCGGGCTGGCCATCTCCCGGCTCATCGATGCCGGGCAGCTTCCGGTCGTTCTGGGCGGTGGCCACGAAACCGCGTTCGCCAGTTACCTCGGTGTCGCCGGATCGTCTGCCGTGCGCGGGGGCCTGAGAGTGGGCGTGCTGAACCTCGATGCCCACTTCGACCTCCGTGACGAGGCCGTGCCCAGTTCCGGGACCCCGTTCCTGCAGATGGCCCGCGCAGAGGCCGCCGCCGGCCGCGAACTGCGCTACGCCGTCGTCGGCATTTCCGAGCCGAACAACACCCGGGCACTGTTCCGGACCGCCGCGGAACTCGGCGTGGACCACCTGCTGGACGAGGACTGCTCGGCGGAGGCTGCCCAGGCGTTTGTGGCGGCGTTCCTGGCGCAGGTGGACGCGCTGTACCTCACGATAGATCTGGACGTGCTGCCGGCCTCGGTGGCCCCCGGGGTGAGCGCCCCGGCCGCTTATGGGGTGCCGCTTCCGGTGATCAGTGCCGTGTGCCGGCAGGTCGCGGCGAGCGGGAAGCTCCTCCACCTGGATGTCGCCGAGCTGAACCCGGAGTTTGATATCGACGCCCGCACCGCGAAGGTGGCCGCCCGGCTGGTCAACACTCTGCTGGGGTAGGCATCAGCCGACAGCCGCCGGCGGGGGCCCGGACGCGAGGGCCTGCCGGAGGAGTGCCTGCGCGGACCAGCGCATCGACGCCATGGCCTGCTCCCGTGAGAGCCCGCCGATGTCCGTCAGCCAGACGAGGGCCTCAATGCCGATCGCGCTGCGCACGGCCAGGGCCAGCGCCCGGATCCCGGGACCTGACAACGTCTCTTGGAGCGGAACGAGCGCTTCCTCGATCCAGGCGATCGCCCGGCCTTGCCGCAGCGGCAGAGCCTGCGCCGGCTCCGCCGGGTCGCGTTCCAGGGACAGCCTGAGCATGGTGCGCTGCTGCGCCTCCGTGTTGACGATCAGCCTGGTGAACTCCAGCACCACGGCGTCCAGCCGCTCCGCGGGATCCTCGGGGGCGTCCGCCGGCAGCAGGGACTGCCGGACCGTTTCCGGGTGGGCCGCGGCGAGGAGCTCGCGCTGGCTTGGAAAGTACCGGTAGGCCGTGCTCCGGGCGACGCCTGCTGCTGCGGCGGTGCCATCAACTGTCGGCGCTTCCCCCGCCGCCACCGCCTCGCGGGCGGCCGCTACCAGAGCCTCGAACGTGCGGCGCTTCTGGCCCGTCCGGCCTGCGTCCTTGTAGGGGGTTGACATGGCATTCATGGTACCCCAGTCTTGTTATGGGACATGAGTCCCATAAATTCCTCAGAAGCGATCCCGAAGAGGCGATCCCATGGAAGCGGTCAGCAGCCAGACAACCATCATCCGGACAAAAGGACAGGGCGAGCGCCGCTGGTTCTTCGGCGGAGGAGTTCACACCTGGAAAGCCAGGGCCGGGGAGACCGGCGGGGCGTTCCTGCTCTTCGAGGACCAGATGGCCGGCGGCAAGATGACACCGCTGCACAGCCACCCCGATTCGGATGAGACGATGTTCATCCTCGCGGGCGAGATCCTCATGCACGTCGACGGCGAGGAGCACCGGATCGGCGCCGGCGGCCTCGCCGTGGCGCCGCGGGGAGTTCCCCACGCATTCATGGTGGTGTCCGACTCCGCACGGATGCTCTGCCTGCACACGCCCGGCTGCTGCGAGGCCTTATACTGGGATGCGAGCACGCCGCTCTCCCCCGACGACTCTGCCGATGGTTMGGCCGACGGTTCAGCCCCTGCGGGCCCCGTGGACTTCAGCAGGGTACAGGAGTCGGCCCGCAGGAACGGCGGCATCGTGCTGTTGGGACCGCCGCCATTTGCGGCGCGCTAGCCACGGCCGGGGGCAGAGCCGGCCGCAGCCGGGCCTGACAGCGTCCGGTCCCGGCCGTGCCGGGGCCGTCGAACGCCCCTCCCGGAACGCCACCCGGAACGCAGAAAGTCCCCGTCCCCTCCCGGGCCGCGCAGTGCGGAGCCGGGGAAGGGCGGGGACTTTCTCGTGCGTGTTAGACGCGGCGCACCTGGACGCCGTCGGACTGCAGGAAGAGCTGCGTCTCGGACGGCCCGGCGGGGACCAGCCAGAGGACGTTGCSGCTCAGTGAGACTTCTTCAACCTCACCGGCTGCAATGACCTGTGCGTGCTTGACGATTTCGACCCGTTCGCCGACCCGGAGGCCGCTCCAGTCGGAAACCGTGGCTGCGGATGCAAGGCGTCTGGACAGTACCGTGCCGCGTGCTTTCATTGAACTTCTACCCCTTTGTATGTGTTCTTTGCCACAACTTCGTTGGTGTGGACTTTCCATTTGTACTACAGTTTCCGGGCCCCCGCTGGCCGTGTCGCCATAGATTTCGGGGGCGCCGGGAATTGTTCAACTGCAGTGCACTTTGTTTCTTCTCAGGCGAGATTTCCGACAGCCGATTCGGCCGCCGCCCGGACCGCGCCCGACGCCACCAGGGCGTCCGCCGCTTCGAGCTCCGGCGACAGGAACCTGTCGGTGCCGGGACCGTCGACGACGTCGCGCAGCGCGGCGATCACGGCGGTGCCCGCGGGGCCCGGCGTCAGTTCGCCGCCGGAGACCTGGGTGCGGATGTCCAGCGCCCGGGCCGAGGTCACGAGTTCGATCGCCAGGACGCGGCGCAGGTTCTCGACGGCGCGGCGGAGCTTGCGAGCCGCGTGCCACCCCATGGAGACGTGGTCCTCCTGCATCGCCGAGCTCGGGATCGAGTCCACCGACGCCGGGACGGCCAGCCGCTTGTTGTCCGACACCAGGCCGGCCTGGGTGTACTGGGCGATCATGAGKCCCGAATCGACGCCGGGATCCGAGGCCAGGAAGGCCGGCAGCCCGTGCGAGCGTGCCGGGTCCAGCATCCGGTCGGTCCGGCGCTCGGCAATGGAGCTCAGGTCCGCGACGGCGATAGCCAGGAAGTCCAGCACGTAGGCCACCGGGGCGCCATGGAAATTGCCGTTGGAGCTAACGCGGCMGTCGGGCAGGACCACCGGRTTGTCGATCGCGGCGGCCAGCTCGCGGGAGGCGACCAGGGCTGCGTGGTCAACCGTGTCGCGGACGGCGCCGGCCACCTGGGGTGCGCAGCGCAGCGAGTAGGCGTCCTGGACCTTGGTGTCGTTGATCCGGTGCGAGGCCACGATCGGCGAGTCGGACAGAACCCGGAGCATGTTGTCCGCGGAGGCGGCCTGGCCCGGGTGCGGCCGGAGTGCGGCGTGCAGCTCGGGCAGGAACACCTGGTCCGTGCCGAGCAGCGCCTCGACGCTGAGCGCGGCGGTGATGTCCGCCGTCGTGAGCAGCTGGCGGATGTCCGCGATGGCCATCAGCAGCATGCCCAGCATGCCCTCGGTACCGTTGACGAGCGCCAKGCCCTCCTTCTCGGCCAAGGTGACGGGTTCAATGCCGTGGGCGGCGAGGAGCTCGGCGACGGGGCGCGCGCCCTTGGCGCCGTACAGCTCGCCATCGGGRCCCATCGCTTCGCCTTCGCCCATGAGGACCAGGGCGCAGTGGGACAGCGGCGCKAGGTCGCCGGAGCAGCCGAGCGAGCCGAATTCGCGGACCACCGGGGTGATGCCGGCGTTCAGGACATCCACCATGGTCTGCAGGACCACGGGGCGGACGCCGGTGCGGCCGGAGGCGAGGGTCTTGGCACGCAGGAACATGATGCCGCGGACCACTTCGCGTTCCACGGCCGGGCCCATGCCGGCGGCGTGGCTGCGGATCAGCGACTTCTGCAGCTGGGTGCGCAGCTCGTTGGGGATGTGCCGGTTGGCCAGGGCGCCGAAGCCGGTGGAGATGCCGTACGCCGGGACCTTGCTGTGGGCGAGGTCGTCGATGTGGGCGCGGACCTTGGCGACGGTGTCCAGGGCTTCCTGGGCGATGGTCACCTTGGCGTCATGGCGGKCGACGGCGACGACGTCCTCGGGCGTGACGCCGCTGGAGCCGAGGGTGACGGTGAGCGGTTCGTGCGTTGTGAGAGTCATTGAAATCTACCTAGGTCTAAGTGTTGGTCCGGCGTCCTCGTCGATTGCTCCGTTGTGGCCCTTTTCAAGGCTCAAAACGGCGTTTACGGAGCAATCGACGAGGTTTTCGCGAGTTTGGTTAGCGGGACTCTGACATGGGGATGCGGACGCCGCGTTCCTTGGCGACCTMGAGGGCGCGGTCGTAGCCGGCGTCGGCGTGGCGGATGACGCCCATACCGGGGTCGTTGGTGAGGAGGCGCGCGAGCTTTTCCGCGGCGAGGTCGGTGCCGTCGGCGACGGAGACCTGACCGGCGTGGATGGAGCGGCCGATGCCGACGCCGCCGCCGTGGTGGATGGAGACCCAGGTGGCGCCGGAGGCGGTGTTGAGCAGCGCGTTGAGCAGCGGCCAGTCGGCGATCGCGTCGGAGCCGTCGGCCATGGCCTCGGTTTCGCGGTACGGGGACGCGACGGAGCCGGAGTCGAGGTGGTCGCGGCCGATCACGATGGGCGCCTTGACCTTGCCTTCCTTGACGAGCTGGTTGAACAGCAGGCCGGCCTTGGCGCGTTCGCCGTAGCCGAGCCAGCAGATGCGGGCCGGGAGGCCTTCGAATTCGACGCGCTCACCGGCGGCGTCGATCCAGCGGTGCAGGTGCTTGTTCTCGGGGAAGAGCTCCTTGATGGCCTTGTCCGTGACCGCGATGTCCTCGGGGTCACCGGAAAGGGCAACCCAGCGGAACGGGCCGAGGCCCTCGCAGAACAGCGGGCGGATGTAGGCCGGGACGAAGCCGGGGAACTCAAACGCGCGGTTGTAGCCGCCCTTGCGGGCCTCGTCGCGGATGGAGTTGCCGTAGTCGAAGACCTCGGCGCCGGCATCCTGGAACTCGACCATGGCCTGGACGTGCTTGGCCATGGAAGCCTGGGCCTTCTTTGTGAAACCTTCCGGGTCCGCCGCGGCCTCGCGGTGCCATTCCTCGACCGTGATGCCCTCGGGCAGGTAGCTCAGGGGATCGTGTGCGGAGGTCTGGTCCGTGACGATGTCCACGGTGAGCTCGCCGGCGTTGTGGCGGCGCAGGATCTCCGGGAAGACCGCGGCGGCGTTGCCGACGTAGCCCACGGACCAGCCGCGGCGCTCTTCCTTGGCCTTGAGGACCTTGGCGATGGCGGCGTCGAGGTCGGTCTCCACCTMGTCGAGGTAGCGCTTGCCGACGCGGCGGCGCAGCCGGGTCTCGTCGACGTCGACAATCAGGCAGGCGCCGTCGTTCAGGGTGACGGCGAGCGGCTGGGCGCCGCCCATGCCGCCGCAKCCGCCGGTGAGCGTCAGGGTGCCGGCGAGGGTGCCGTTCTCGTCGCCCGTGAGCTTGYGGGCGATCGCCGCGAAGGTCTCGAAGGTGCCCTGCAGGATGCCCTGGGTGCCGATGTAGATCCAGGACCCGGCGGTCATCTGGCCGTACATCATCAGGCCCTCGGCCTCGAGCCGGCGGAATTCGGGCCAGGTGGCCCAGTCGCCGACGAGGTTGGAGTTGGCCAGCAGGACGCGCGGCGCCCACTCGTTGGTGCGGAAGACGCCGACCGGCTTGCCAGACTGGACCAGGAGGGTCTCGTCCTTTTCCATGGTCTCCAGGGTGCGGGTKATGGCGTCGAACGCGGCCCAGCTGCGGACGGCGCGTCCGGTGCCGCCGTAGACCACGAGGTCATCGGGGCGCTCGGCGACCTCGGGGTCGAGGTTGTTCATGAGCATGCGCAGCGGGGCTTCCGTCTGCCAGCTCTTGGCGGTGAGCTCGGTGCCGCGGGCTGCTTTGACCGGGCGGGCACCGGTGGTGAAATCGGCGGGTGCCATGAGGGGCTCCTTTGTTTCGTGGTGGTGTCTGTGCTGAAGGTGTGTGCTGAAAGGTGCTGCTGAATGAATCAGAGGGAAAGAGGTTCTGTATCAACTAAAGCCTGTTCGCGGCCTCGTAAATAGGGCCTGCGGGCGGGTGCTGTCCGGGATTCCAGACGCCCCCGATGTTCCCAGCTGCCGCAATCCCCTCCCCCCGTTGCTCTATCAGTTATGGCGCCTAAAACGCCGGATAACGGCCATAACTGATAGGGCAACGGGGGTTGCTGGGGCAGCGGGGGTTGTTGGGGCGGCGGGTCAGGCGGGGCGGCCGTGGATCCGGATCGAGAGTTCGTCGGCGACCTTCTGGATCCGGGCGGCCAGGGCCGGCCACTGGTCTGCGGGCAGCTTGTCCTCGAGGAAGGTCACGGCGACGGCGGCGGTCGGCCACCCGACGTGGTCCGTCACGGCGGCGGCGATCGAACCGAAGCCCGGCGTCACCTCACCGTGTTCGGTGGCGTAGCCGCGCTGCCGGACCTGGTCCAGATGCGAGGACAGCGCAGAGTACTTCATGATGGGCKACTCGGTTTCGTGCCGGGCCGTGAACGCGGCGGCGTTCGGGTACAGCGCCCGCACCTGGGACTTCGGCAGCGCGGCAAGAATCGCGCGGCCGCTCGCGGTGAGGTGGCTGGGCAGCCGGACCCCGACGTCGGTCACGAGGKACGGGCGGTTTTTGGCCCGCTCTTCCACGATGTAGAGCACGTCGCGGCCGTGCAGCACGGCCAGGTGGGCGCTTTCGCCGATCACATCCACGAGCGAGGCAAGCATGGGCCGGCCCAGCCGGGACAGCGGCTCCTGTCGGGAATAGGCCGAACTGAGCTCGAACGCGCTGATGCCCAGGCCGTAGCGCTGCTCCTCGTGGAGGTGCAGCACAAACCCGTTCGCCTCCATCACGCCGAGCAGGTGGTAGACGCTGGAGCGCGGCAAGCCCAAMGCGGTGGCAATGTTCGACGCCGCCATCGGCCCGCGCCTGGAGGCCAGCAGCTTGAGGATGCGCAGCGTGTTTTCCGCCGCCGGCACCTTCGACGCCACTTTTCCCGCGGCGACCCGGCGGACGGGCTTGGGCGCAGGCACGCCAGGAGCCTCGGGGGCGATCACAGGCGCGGCCTCAGGAGCGGCCCCGAGGGTGCTCGCGGTGCCGCCCGCGGCGCTGCTTGCGGGGCCGGCCGTGGCGGCCGGGGCATTTCCGGGCGCCACGGAAGCGGGCAGATGGTTCAGGGTAGGGCTGGTGGCTGGCATGGATCCTCTTCGAAAAACAGGTGGTGTCCGGTATCCCGTACTTAAGCATGCGCCCGGCGGGGCAGGTTCGCMAGACCGTCAGCAGTACGCCATGTCTGGAATACCGGACAATCCCACGTTTGATGCAGCCGTCCGCCGGAACCGCCCCGCAACGCTGCCCCGCMTACACCGCCGAAGGACTACGATCTGGAGCATGAAGCAGACGTGGGAGCCGGCCCAGGACGGCGTCCTGGTTCTTCCTTCCGGCCGGAGCATCCGCGGCCGCGGTCTGCACTATCCGCTGCCCGCCGGCCCGCTTCCGGATTTCGGCCTGTACTTGCTGGGGCAACAGCCGCCCCCGGTGGAATGGGATTCCAGATGGCTCCTCTGGCCGGACCTGCGGCTGCCCGCGGACCGGACGGACGCGCTCGATGCGTTTCGGGAAGCCTGGCGCCGGGCCGCAACCGAACGGGTTGAAGTGGCCTGCTGGCGCGGCATCGGCCGGACGGGTACCGCACTGGCGTGCATCGCCATCATCGACGGCGTCCCGCCCGGCCAGGCGGTGTCCTACGTCCGCCGCCAGTACCGGCGCCTGACGGTGGAAACGCCGTGGCAGCGCCTGTACGTGGCCCGCTTCCGCGGGGACGCACCGTAGGCCGCACTCAAAAAGCAAAGACGGTCACACGGTGACGACGGCCTTCCCGCGGACCTGGCCGTCGCGCAGGTCCCGGATTGCGGCCGGCGCGTCGGCCAGGGCATAGATCTTGCMGACCACCGGCGTTACTGCGCCGGCCTCGATCAGTMCGGTCAGGAACCGGAGGTCCTCAGCGCGCTCTGCCGACATGACGCCCTTGAGTTGCTGGCCGACGAATACGGAGAGCAGTGCCGCACGGAGGGACCGTTCAAATCCGCCCGTGAGCCGCCCGCCGCCTTCCCCGCCGACGATGGCGAGCGTGCCCTTGGGTTTGAGGGCCCGCCGGAGGACGGCGAGCCGGCGGTTGCCGGCGGTATCAACAATGAGGTCGAACTGCCTGGCCCCGTCCGCGAAGTCGTCGTGCGTGTAGTCGATGACATGGTCCGCGCCGATCGACCGGACCAGATCGGTCTTCGCGGTGCTGCACACCCCTGTCACCTCCGCCCCGAACGCCTTGGCGAGTTGCACCGCGTACGCGCCGACGCCGCCGGCTGCGCCGATGACGAGGACGTCCTGCCCGGGCAGGACCTTGCCGGTGTCCCGGAGCGCCTGAAGGGCCGTGACGGCGGAGATGGGAACGGCGGCGGCCTGCTCGAAACTGAGGTTCTTCGGCTTCAGCGCAAGACGGCTTTCCTTCGCGCACACGTATTCGGCGAAGGATCCCTCGCACGTGCCATACACCTCGTCGCCGGGCCTGAAGCCAACCACATTCCGGCCGACGGCCTCCACCCGGCCCGCGACGGCCCGGCCCCGGATGCGCGTCTTGGGTTTCGTCAGCCCGTAGCCTGCAAYCCGGGTCAGGTACGGCAGGCCGGCCATGAGGTGCCAGACGCYCTGGTCGACGCCGGCGGCCCGGACCCGGATCAGCACGTCGTCGTCGCCGGGGACGGGATCGTCGACGTCGCGCAGTTCCAGCACCTCAACGGAACCGTAGGTGTCCTGAATGATCGCTTTCATGGTGCTTCTCCTTCAGAGTCGGGGTACTGGAAGACGTCGTCGAGCGGAACGTTGAGAACATGGGCGATCTGGAATGCCAGCTCCAGCGAGGGCGAGTAGCGGCCCTGTTCGATCGCGATGACCGTCTGCCGGGTCACGCCGACGCGTTCGGCGAGTTCCGCCTGGGTCAGTTCGCCGTTTTCGAACCGCAGGCGCCGGATGGAKTTCGTGACCCTGGTCGGTTTCACCACGTCTGGAAGCCCCGCCGGTAGGCCACGATCTTCGCCACGGAGGCCAGGATCGCCGAGGCCACGAAGGCCAKATAGATGGCGTTGGCGATCCAGAACTGATTCACCTCGGCCATGGCCATGATGAGCGCCRCCACCGCCCCGATGACCACAAAGGACTGGCCGATATGCTCGCCGAAGCGGTAGATCTCCCTGTCCCGCTGGTCCTTCATGCCGGCGCCCTTGGCGGACAGGCCACGGATGAGAATGTGGAGGACGATCGACAGGACGATCGAGCTGCCGACCGTCCAGAGCAGCGCCGCCACGTACGGCACGTCCGTGAGCGGCATGCTMCGGGCCAACCCGAGGACTGCCGCCAGATACACGGCATAGGCTCCGGCCGCCAGCACCCCCACGATCCAGGCACTCTTTTCTTCGAAGGACATGTGCCGCTCCCGCGCGATKAACCGAATGTAAAACAAACCTGACATGGCAAAAGTAAAGAAAACCTAACATGATGTCAAGAGTTTTCGACTTTCCCTTGGGTGGCCCGCGCGGAATTTCCCCACCTTTGCCGCCACGACGCCGGGACGCGCCGGCGTCACGGGGCCACACGCCGTCGCGCCCCGGCAAAGGTGGGGAAACCCTGGCGCGGCCCGCCGCATAGTCTGAAATCAAAGACACTAAGTCCCCGTGAGACTCATCACAGCACTGCCGGACATGGTCTGCTGGATAGCGATCCCCCTCCCAATGACGAGAAGGTATTCGCATGCAACAAGCCCAAACCGCCACCAAGCCGGCACCTGCCGAGGCAGGCACCGGCGGCGCCGCCACCGCCGTCGGCGCCGCCGTCGATTCCGTACTCAGCAGGGGGCTGAACGTCCGCCACATCCGCTTCATGGCGCTGGGCTCGGCGATCGGCACGGGGCTGTTCTACGGCTCCGCCTCCGCCATCCAGAAGGCCGGCCCCGCCGTCCTGTTGGCGTACATGATCGGCGGCGCCGCGGTCTTCATGGTGATGCGCGCTCTGGGTGAAATGGCGGTGCGGCATCCGGTGTCCGGGTCCTTCGGCCAGTACGCGAGCCGCTACCTGGGCCCGCTCGCCGGGTTCGTGACCGGCTGGACCTACGTCTTCGAGATGGCAATTGTCGCCATCGCGGATGTCACGGCCTTCAGCATCTACATGGGATTCTGGTTCCCCGGCGTGGAACGCTGGGTCTGGGTCCTGGCCATCATCTTCTTCCTGGCGGCCCTGAACCTGCTCAGCGTCAAGGTCTTCGGCGAGCTGGAGTTCTGGTTCTCCMTGATCAAGGTGGCGGCCATCATCGCCATGATCGCCGGCGGCGCCGCGATCATCGTCTTCGGCTTCCAGACCGGCGGCGCCACCGTGGCGCCCGGGCTCGGCAACCTCGTTGATCACGGGGGCCTGTTCCCGAACGGGTTCGAAGGGCTCCTGGCCTCCTTCGCGGTAGTGATGTTCGCGTTTGGCGGGGTGGAAACCCTGGGCATCACCGCCGGTGAAGCCGCCGACCCGAAAAAGGTCATCCCCAAGGCCGTCAACACCGTCCCCGTGCGCGTCCTGCTGTTCTACGTGCTGACCCTCGGGGTGCTGATGAGCCTGTTCCCCTGKGACGAGATCGGCAGCAACGGCAGTCCCTTCGTGCAGATCTTCAGCAGCCTGGGCATTCCGGCGGCGCCTCACATTCTCAACGCCGTGGTGATCACGGCGGCGCTCTCGGCCGTCAACAGCGACATCTTCGGCGCCGGCCGGATCCTCTTCGGCCTGGCCCGGCAGGGCCACGCCCCGGCGAGCTTCGGCAAGGTCTCCCGCCACGGGGTGCCGTGGATGACCGTGGTGATGATGACGGGCATCCTGCTGGTGGGGGTCGTCCTGAACGCCGTGATCCCGGAGGATGTGTTCCTGATCATCGCCTCGATCGCGACCTTCGCGACCGTCTGGGTCTGGGCCATGATCCTGGCCTCCCATGTCGCCATGAAACGCGAGATCGCCCGCAAGGGACTGCCGGCGTCGGAGTTCCCGTCGCCCTGGTGGCCMGCCGCATCCGTACTGACCATCGCCTTCATGGCCCTCGTGATCGTGATCCTGGGCGCCTTCGAGGACACCCGGGTGGCGCTGTACGTCGGCGCCGTCTGGCTCGGCCTCCTGGTGCTCGCCTACCGGCTCTGGGTCCGCGGCCACGGCCGGGCCCGGGCCGAACTCACCGACGAAACGGCCCAGCTCCAGCAGGTTCCTGCGGGGCGGTAGTCATGCCCGTTACATTTATTGGGTTCCCGACCGTCGGGGACATGGTCGCTGGACCCGGTATGACTTTCCTGCCCTGTCACTGATGATCCGGGGGGTGTTGTCGCCGGGTCCGGAGGCACTTGTTGACCGCTGATAGGGACAAGGCCGGACCA